>NZ_JBHZEJ010000022.1:0-105059 GCF_042756365.1 Streptomyces sp. NPDC059092 | reverse complement strand
CCATCGGGCCGGTGGCGCCCCGCCCGCACGTGCCTCTGTCTCGGCGCCGGCTGGTTCCCCGTGTGTTCCCCCCCTCGGATTCCCGGATCACAGCACCCGTCCCGCCGCATCGGCCGTCCCACCGCGTGCCGGTCGTCGTCGCCGCGGTCGGCGACGCGGCGCGCCGGGGTCTCGAACGCGGCCACCAGGCCCTCGGTCGTGTACGGCACGCCTCCCCTGAGTACGGACGCAGGTGGGTCGTCAGGTCCTGCCCCAACTGGACGCCGGGCGGGAGCGGATGGCTGCCCGCCCGTACACCGGGTCGCTCGTGCGCGAACCGTGCCGCCCGTTCCATCACCCAACCAGGCGCTCTGGCATAGGTTCGGCGGCATGGACCCGCGCGACGCGGCGGACTCCGCGGGCCGAACCGAGAGCAGCGCTCAGCGCGGAATCTCCTTGTAGTGGTGCTCGTCGTACTCCGACTTCAAGTAACCGTTGACGGTGTCGTTGAAGTGGATCCAGTGCGGCGTCCTGCCGTGCGCGTCGAGGTGCTCCTGCGATTCCCAGTGCTCGACGAGGACGTAGCTGTAGGGATCATGGTCGTTCCGCCACAGCTGGTACAGGCCGCACCCGTCCTCCTTGCCGGACTCGACGACCATGTGGTTCAAGAGCTTCAGGAAGTTCGCCTCGTGCTCCTGAAGCACATCGAAGAAGACGTTCAGAGTGATCATGTCTCTCCTTGTGCCACGCGACTCCGCTCGTCATGCGTGGCGTCGACCGCGTTACGCACTTCGACGGCTCGAAGCCGTCTCACCTGCGGCGCCGACAGCGGCTTCGCCGGACGGGCACCCGTGTGAAGCGGCCGAGTACGGCCAGGACGGCTACGGGTGCGTCCGCCGAGGCTCTGTGGCATGCCGTGAACTGCCGTGGAGTGCGTCCTTGATCGCGGCGACGGCGATCCGGCGGGCCACGTCGGTGGCGTGGCAGTCGCGGAGGCTGTCGAGCATCAGGAAGTCGTGCACCATGCCCAGGACGCGTACGGCGGTCACCGGGACTCCGGCCTCCCGCAGGCGGGCCGCGTAGGCCTCGCCCTCGTCACGCAGCACGTCGGCCTCATCGGTGATCACGACGGCCGGAGGCAGGCCCTTGAGGTCGTCCACGGAGGCACGCAACGGGGACGCGTACCGCTCCTTGCGCTGGGCGTCGTCGGTTGTGTACTGGTCCCAGAACCAGAGCATGCCGTCCCTGGTGAGGTAGTGGCCCTCGGCGAACTGCAGATAGGAGGCGGTGTCGAAGTTCGCGTCGGTGACCGGGTAGAGCAGCACCTGCGCGGCGAGCCGGACGTCCCCGCGGTCCTTGGCCATCTGGGCGAGGACCGCGGACATGTTGCCGCCGACGGAGTCGCCGCAGACCACCATGCGCGAGGGATCGAGCCCGTGCTCGGCGCCCTGGGCGACGACCCACCGGGCGACGGCGTAGTTCTGCTCGATCTGGGTGGGGTACCGGGCCTCGGGGGCCCGGTCGTAGACGGGGAACACGGCGGCCGCGCCCGCGCCGACGGCCAGCTCGCGTACGAGGCGGTCGTGCGTGTTCTCGTCCCCGAAGACCCAGCCGGCGCCGTGGATGAAGAAGATCACGGGCAAGGGACCGCCGGCGTTCTCGGGCCTGATCACGCGAGTCCGTACAGCGCCCCATTCGCCGGCGTCGACAGTGATCCATTCCTCGTCGATGCCCGGCTTGTCCACGCCCTCGCCGGTCTGCAGGCCGGCGAGGACGTCACGCCCCTGCTCGGGCGGGACCTCGTAGATGCGGGGATGGGCCGCGGTGGCGTCGGCCAGTTCTCTTGCCGCGGACTCCAGCGTGGGAGTGGGCGGCGGGGGCAGTTCCTTCATGCTGAACCTCCACATGTGACGGGCCGCCGGCACGGGAGGGCCGGTGGATACGGCCCCTCGGCGTCACCTTCCAGACTTACCCGTACGCCTGCCGCACGCATCACGGGCGGCGGGCTCCGTGCGCGCCGCGGAGACGTCCGGTCACCGGACTCACGCGCATCAGGCGGCCTCCGGGCTGACGAGAACGGGTCTCGGCCTCGTCTCATCCCGGTCGTTGCGGCCGGTCGGAGCCTCGATGGCCAAGCTACCTGCGCCTGCCGGCCGCTGACGTCGGGGCCTGTCGACCACGGTGTGTTCTGTCGGCAAATGGTTCAGTGGAGTGCTGGAACCATCAGGTACAGGCCGTACGCGATGACGGCGGCGCAGGCCGTGAAGCACAGTGCGGCGACCGCCTTCATCAGCGGAGCCGGCCGGTGGGTTTCGCTGTCGGCGGGCGTGTCCCCGAAGGGGGCTCCCGGTGGTGCGAGCGCGCGGACGCCCAGTGAGAACACCGCCACGATCCCGACCGTGGCGGCGACGCCGATGAGGGCCACTTCGCCCAGACTGCTCCAGTTCAGAGTCATGGTCCGCCCTTTCAGGCTTTCGCTTTCGCGGTGTCCGAGCGCAGGGTCACGGTGTGCGCGTCGTTCACATTGCCGGAGGTGACCGGGTGGCGGCGGGAGACGACCACGATGAACGTTGCCGCGGCGACTGCGGCCAGGGCGACGAGGACGGTGCCGACAGTGCCGCCGTGGACGACCACGACCGAGGCGAACGCGCCGACGGACGCGGCGGCGGGCAGGGTGACGCACCAGGCGATGGCGATACGCGCGGCGATACCCCAGCGCACTGTGGAGAGTCTGCGGCCCAGGCCAGCCCCGAGGATGGCTCCGGAGCAGACCTGCGTGGTCGACAGGGCGAAGCCCAGGTGGGCCGAGGTCAGAATCACGGTCGCGGAGGACGACTCCGCGGTGAAGCCCTGCGGAGCCCTGATGTCGGTGAGGCCCCTGCCCATGGTCCTGATGATCCTCCAGCCGCCGAGACAGGTACCGAGGCCGATCGTCAGGCCGGCGGACACGATGACCCAGAGCGGCGGCCCCGAACCAGGGGCCAGCGCACCGACGGAGATCAGGGTGAGCGTGATGACGCCCATCGTCTTCTGCGCGTCGTTGGTGCCGTGGGCCAGGGACACCAGCGAGGCGGAGGCGATCTGCCCGAGCCGGAAACCGCGGTCGACCGAGGCTTCCCGGCCCCGGGCGGTCAGCCGGTAGGCGAGACGGGTGGACAGCAGCGCCGCGAGCCCCGCCACCAGCGGAGAGGCGACGGCCGGAAGAATGATCTTGTCGATCACCTCGTCGAAATGGACTCCCGCCCGTCCGGCCCCCACCCACACGGCACCGATCAACCCGCCGAAGAGAGCATGCGAGGAACTGGACGGCAGCCCCAGCAGCCAGGTCGTCAGATTCCACAGAACCGCACCGATCAGCCCGGCGAACACCATGCCCGGCGTGACCAGTCCGTCGCTGACGATGCCGCCGGAAATCGTCCTGGCCACCTCCGTCGACAGAAACGCGCCCGCGAGATTGAGTACGCCACTGACCAGAACGGCGTGCCTGGGGCGCAGCGCCCCGGTAGCGACCGAGGTCGCCATCGCGTTCGCCGTGTCATGGAAGCCATTGGTGAAGTCGAACGCCAGAGCGGTCAAGATCACTACAGCCACAAGGAACGTGATGTGGTCCATCCGACGGATACAACCGCAGCCGGTGGCACCCTTGTCACCGGACGCAGCGAGAACACCTCAGCTTCCCACCAACGGCGCAGCGCCTTCGCCCCCGGAACAAGCCGCCGGCCGGTCTTCGCCGGCGCGGCCACCAGCCCGGGCTTCGTCCCGGCCGGCCGGCTTCCCACCCTCCGCCTCATCCTGACGCGCTTCCTCAAGGCGCGGCCTGGCTCCTCACGACGGCCCCGGTAGCCGTGCTCCGCCCCGGGGGCACGCCTGGCAGGTCGGTCGGGCGACCCGGCGTGTTCACCAACAGCGGGTGGCCGGAGCGGTTCGCGCCCGGCATACGACGCCAGGCCCGTCGGGACGCCTCGCGCAGCCGGCGCGGCGCCGGCGTGACCACCGGCCCGCACCTTCTGTCCCGACGGACCTCGTGTCCAGCGGGCCGCTCAGTCGGGCAGGCGGTCGAGGACCCACTCGCCGAGTTCGGCCGTCATGCCGGCGTGCGGATCGTTGCTGCCGGAGAGCACGTAGTCATCGAGTTCGGACTCCTCCGGGGGCAGCTCGTCGATGTTGGCGTACAGGTCTTCCTGCCGGTCCAGGTCGCGGATGGCGATCGCGCTGACAGAGGGCACGAAGCACACGGACCGGTGGGCCGTGTCCACGCTCTCCCCGGAAGCGGTGAGAGCGTCGCCAAGAATGCCGAACGATTCGAGGGTGCCGCCCGGCGCCCCGTCCAGTTCGGCCAAGCCGCCCGTGGTGATCGTGTGCGGGCCGCCGAGGACACCGCTCAGCACGGCCGCCTCCGCCTCGCCCTGCGACTGGGCGAGGAAGTACGTGCCGTCGAAGGCCGCTCCGGAGCAGGTCAGCGCCTTCGCTCCGGCCCGCACACCGTTGCCCACACCGTCGCCGCGTCCGCTGGACACCCCGAGCAGCCTCGGGATACGGGGCCACGAACCGACCCGCTGGAGCTGTTCCTTGAACTCGGTCCGCAGCGGGCTCTCCCGCGGTGTGCCCTTCACGCCGTCCAGGTACCTCCAGAGCATCTGCTGCGCGGCCGGGCTGCTGATCTGCCGCAGGTAGGTGTCGTCGCCGGTCTGGGCGAGGTAGTGCGCGAACGCTTGCAGACCGATCGGCACCCACGCCCCGCGGTGCGGGCTGTCGAAGGACAGATGTACGCCGGCCCTGTGGTCCATGCGCTGCGTTTCCATCTTGGCCAGCGCGTACCGGGTGACGAGGCCGCCCATGCTGAACCCGCCGACGAGGAGCCGGGTGTCGCCCATCTGCTCGGCGATGGTCCGCAGGATCGCGGCGGTCACCGTCTCGGCGTTGCGCGGGACCGAGTCGCCGCGCTCGTCGAACCCCACGAGAACCAGCGTGCGCCCGCGGCGCCGAAGCTCGCTGATGAACGGGTACCGTCCGCTCTCCAGTCCGGCCCAGAGCCGGTCGAAGTCGCTCGGCCCGAGGTCGAACCCGTCGGCCAGCACGACCGGCCGGACCACACCCTTCGCCCCCTGCCCGTAGTACACCCGGGCGTTGCCGCCGGGCAGCTGCCACTCCTCGTCGGCGGCGGGCGCCTGGGGCGCCGCCGGCCTGCCCAACGGAGTCACGAGCCCGATCGACCCGGCGGCTTTCCTGGCTGTCTCAGTCCTGCTGTCGGCCACTGACGTCCCTTTCCCTACTGCGGTCGAAGATCAAGGGACATGATCGGCTCAGGAACCTCGCCATTACACGCATACCACGCGGACTTCACCATTTTGAGCGATCCTGCGAGCAGGCCGCTCCAAGAGCGCGCCGTCCTCGTCGTCCGCGCCGCTACCGCCCACCCCGGCCAGTCGAGGACGCGTGCGGGATCTGGAAGGAGCTGGACCGGCCGTACGCGAAACGGCCCACCGGCCCTCCGGTGGTGAACACCCGCCTCGTGATCCGCGGCCAGCGACGTCTACGGAAAACCGCTCCGGCGACCTCCCCGTGGCCGACCGTCGCTACACCTTGGCCGAACCAGGCTGGGCCGTCGGGATCCGGTGGGTGAAGAACAGAGCGACGAGGGCGGTGAGCGCGAGGACGGCGAGTGCGGCGCGCAGTCCGTCGAGTCTCGCCGCGGCGTTCGCGTCGAGTGCGGCGGAGGTCACGTCCGCGCTCGCTCCGGCGTCCTTGAGCGCGGTCTTGAGCTGGGCGTCCGACAGGAAGGGCACGCCACTGCCGAGTTGGGTGTTCGCCTGGTTCTTGACCTCGGACGGGACCGCCGGATTCTGTTCGATGCTGGTCAGGAACGACGTGGTCAGCGTGGCGATCAGGATCGACCCGGCGAGGGCCGTACCGATCGAGGCCCCGAGGTTGGTGACGGAGTTCTGGATGCCGCCGACCTCCGCGCTCTGCTCGTCCGGCACCGCGGACACGGTGACCGAGCCGAGCTGGGACGCCAGCGCGCCCATGCCCAGCCCGATCAGCAGCAGCGGAATCGTCACGATCTCCGCGCCCGCGCCCGCGTCGAGCGCGGCCATCAGGGCCACCGCCCCCGCGAACATGGAGAGGACCCCGAGCCGCACCACCCGCCGCGGCGAGACGTCCGGGAGAAGTCGCGGGATCAGGATCGCGGCGGCCAGCAGCGTCAGCGAGAGCGGCAGGATGCGCGCGCCGGTACCGAGCGCGGAGAGACCGAGCGCCACGGACAGATAGAGCGGTACGACGAAGAACACACCCATCTGTACGAGGTACTGGAAGAAGAACATCGTCAGGCCGCCGGTGAGCTGCTTGTTCCCCAGCAGGGCCGGGTCCACGAGCGGCTCCCTCCCGCGTACGACGAGCCGCGCCTCCCAGCGGAGGAAGACCCAGATCAGGAACAGGCCTGCCAGCACCAGCCATACGACCGGCGAGACCCCCAGCCACGCGGGAGCTTCAGGTTTCGGCCGGAACCAGCCCCATTGGTCCGAGCGCAGGACACCGAACACGAAGATCCCGAGCCCGAGGGCGGAGAGCACGCCCCCGACGAAGTCGACGCGCGAACGCCCGCCGGGCGCGGCGTCGGCGACCCGCCGGGCGAGCACCAGAATGGCGAGCACGAGCACCACCTCACCGGCGAACACCCAGCGCCAGGAGAAGTACGTCGTCGCCACACCTCCGATGAGCGGCCCCACCGCGATCGCCACGGCCCCGGCGGCGGCGACGAGTCCGTAGGCGCCCGGACGCCGTTTCACCGTGAAGTTCCCGGCGACGAGCGCCACGATCGCGGGCAGGATCAGCGACGCCCCGACCCCCTCCAGGAACGCCCAGCCGACCAGCAGCACCGACAGGTTGGGGGCGAGCGCGGTCGTCAGCGAACCGCATCCGTAGATGCCACAACCGATCATGAACGCCCGCTTGCGGCCGATCAGCGCGCCGACCTTCCCGCCGGGGATCATCAGCATCGCCATGACGAGCGTGTACGCGGTGATCGCGCCCTGGATCCCGGTCACGGTGGTGCCCACGTCGTCGGCCACCGTCGCGATGGACACGTTCATGACGGAGCTGTCGAGCGCCATCAGGAACTGTCCTGCCGCGAGCGTCAGCAGGACGACCCACGTCGATGCCGAACTCCCGCGCGTGTCCGCCTTGGGGGTCATGACCGTATTGTCGCGACGGTCGGGCACAACCGGCCGTGACCCGCCGCAAAGATCAGCCGGTTGGCCGGTGGCCGCCTCGGCACGTCGCCGCGGCCCCGCCCGGCCGTGCGTCGAGCGGCTCCGGCGGCGCGTCAGCGAGCAGGACCACCGGCACGTGTGCCGGCGGGCGGGGCGGTGCCCACGTCCAGGAATTCACGGATCGCGAAGCCGGCCAGTGTGAGTACCGCCGTCCACACCACGACCATCATGGTCGGGTAGGTCCAGGTGAACAGGACGATCGCCGCGACCACCAGGATGGCGACCCCGATCCAGCGCTTGAACCGGTGCACGAACCGTCCGACCGCACCCAGGCGAAGTCCCGCCGACATCGCCACCTCGCGCAGCGCGGCGATGCTCCTGCGGCAGCCCGTACGGGTGAGAACGGCGACCCGGGACGGGCCGGAGAGGAACGCGCCGACGGCCGTGAGGAGCGCGACCGCGGCGAGCGCCCGCACGGCGGCGCGCAGGAACGTGACCAGTGCGTCGTACACGGCTCCGGCAGCCGCCTGGGACGTCCCGGGGGGCAGATGGTCGAGGTAGACGTCGCGTGCGACGGTCAGGGAGACACCGAGGACGAGCATGGCGACGAACACCGCCAGTGCGGCCCCGATCAGCGCATGCCGGCGGTTGAACGCCACGTACACCCCGGCAGCGGCGATCAGCAGGGCGATCACGGGCAGCCAGCCTCCGAGGATCTGCAGCACTCGCAGGTAGGCCTTGATCTTTCCGACATCCTTCGACGCGAACACGACGAAGCTCGTGTGGACGGCCGGGATCTTCGCGGCGGGAGCGAGACCGGCGCTGACCAACTGGTCCTTGACTTGGGCGACGATCGGGGCCACGTCGATGGTGACCTGGTTGTCCTTCAGCGAGACCGCGCTGTCGGCCTGCCCCGTCAGGGCCTTGTCGAGAGCAGCGTGCGCACGGCGGTTGCCCTTCACCCAGACCGTCTCGAAGGCGCTGCTGGTGACCACCCGGTCCACTGTGCCGCTGATCAGCTGTTCGAGCCCCTTGGTGATCGGTCCGTCCAGGCTGTTCAGCAACTTCGCCACGCGCGGCGGGACGCCCTTCTGCGACGCCGCCGTCGACACTTCCTTGACCAGCGCGTCCACATTGATCTGTGCCAGTACCACGGTGGTGACCCGATGGGTGACCGCCTTCTGCACCTCGCGGTTGCCGGCCAGCGGTCCGACGGTGGCGACGTAGCGGTCGGTGTCCCGCACGATGCTGTTCGCCCATACCGCCACGACGGACAGCAGCGACAGCAGCGCGGCGAGAAGAATCAACAGGACCGAGCCGAACGAGCGGAGCCCGTGATGGCCCGCCGCCCTCGGCGGCCCAGCCTTCTCCAGGACGTTCAACCGGTTTCGCAGTTCGTCCAGCTCGCCGCGCTCCTGGTCCGAAAGCCCGGCATCGCCATCGTCACTCATGACCACAAGGGGACCCCGGCGGCGGGCAACGCGCGACCTGGGCGAACCGTGCGCGTGAACGCGCAGTTCGGTGCGGGCGGGCCGACGCGTCCCGCCACTCCTCGCGAACGCGGCGCCGACGGCCGGAGGGGCGGGGCCCCACAGGTTCCAGGCGAGGAAGAAGGCAGATCCGAGCTGTTCGCCCCCTCTGCGGGAAGGACCGCCACAACCGTGGCCGCCGCGACGGCCGACCCCCGGCATTCGACCGGCAGACCTACCGTCGGCGCAACATCGTCGAGCGCTGCTTCAGTCGAGCGCTGCTTCAGGGCTCACGGGCGCCGTGGAATCGTCACCGGCTACGACAGGCCGCCCTGGTGACCGACGCTGTGACGGGGAGGCTGTCAGTGTGCGGGTCCGGTCACTTCTTGGGTGCCGAGGACGGCGAGGAGGCCGAGGAGGCCGGCGCTGTCGGTGCCGACCGCGGGGGTGAACCAGAGCAGCCGCTGTCGGCCGTCCTCGCTGAACAGGTTGAGGCAGTTGACCTCGATCAGGCCGAGTGCGGGGTGGTTGAGGCGTTTGCGGTCGTCGCGCCGGAATGCCACGTCGTGGTCGGCCCACAGGGCAGCGAATTCGGAGGAGGCGTCGAGCAGCGAACGGATCATTGAGCCGGCTTCGGTGTCTTTGGCATCTCGTCTGGCGGCGGCTGCCCGCAGGTCGGCCACGAAGGCCCGGGACTGGCCCTGATGGTCGGCTTCGGGATACATCCGCCGGGCGTCGGGGTCGGTGAACCACCGGTGGACGAAGCTGGCCCGAGCGCCCCGGAGGCCGGAGTGGTCCCCGAGCAGAGCCACCGCCAGCGGGTTCTGTACGAGGGTGACGTGCAGGTCGGTGATGACCTGTGCGGGTGTCGATGTCAGACGGGTGAGCAGGTCGAGCATGCCGGGGTGGACGTGCGAGGCCGGTCCGCCGTGCGCGGGCACCGGGCGCTCGGCCAGGTGGTAGAGGTAGTCGCGCTCGTCAGCGCTCAGGCGCAGGGCCCTCGCCAGCGCGGCGATCATCTGCTCGGAGGGCTGAGAGCCGGCGCCGCGTTCGAGTTCGTTGTAGTAGTCCACCGATGCTCCGGCGGGCCGCCGACACAGGGGATGACATCCCCTGGCTCCGTCGGCCGATGCCGGGCATCGTGGAGGACATGACGACGAACCACACCACAGCGACTCCCCCTCCGGCAACCGTGCGGGTTGCCGTCGTTACCGGCGGATCACGCGGCATCGGCCGGGCGGTCTCCCTCAAGCTCGCCAAGGACGGCCTGGCCGTCGTGGTGAACTACGCCCGCGACGCGGCTGCCGCAGAGGAGACGGTGGCGGCGATCGCCGCCACCGGCGGGCGGGCGATCCGCGCGCAGGCGGATGTGGCGGACGAGCACGCGGTCGCCGCGCTCTTCGACCGGACGGAGCAGGAGTTCGGCGGCGTGGACGTCGTGGTGAACTGCGCCGGCCGACTCGCCCTGTCGCCCATCGCCGACCTCGACCTGGCGGTGCTCGATGCCATGCACCGCACCAACATCCGCGGCACCTTCGTCGTAGCCCAGCAGGCCGCCCGGCGACTGCGCGCGGGCGGCTCGTTCGTGGGGTTCTCGACCTCCGTGGTCGGTACCCGGTTCCCTGCTTACGGCGCGTATGCGGCGAGCAAGGCGGCCGTCGAGTCGCTCACGCTGATCCTCGCCCGCGAGCTGCGCGGTCGGGACATCACCGTGAACGCCGTCGCCCCCGGCCCCACCGCCACGGACATGTTCCTCGAAGGCAAGACTCCCGAGCAGATCGACCAGCTCGCCAAGGCCGCGCCCCTGGAGCGGCTGGGCACCCCGGAGGACATCGCCCAGGTGGTCGCCTTCCTCACCAGCCCGGCAGGGCACTGGGTGAACGGCCAGGTCCTGCGGGCCAACGGGGGCATGGTGTGATGACGCAGCCGAACGTCGTGGTGGTCACCGGCGCATCCCGCGGCCTCGGGAGCCTCACCGCACGGGCCCTGGCCGAGGCTCGCCACATCGCGTACGCCGGGACACGCGCCACCGCGGACCGCGGCGCACTCGAACCGCTGCCCCCACCCACCGGCGCCTGACCACTCCGGCACCAGCCGATAAAAAGCCCCACGGACCCCCACTCCCGGACACGCGCTTCCGCATCACGGCAGAACCCGCCCAAGGAGAAGCACCCATGCCTTTCGCCCACTTCAAGGTCCCCGCGAACACCGTCACCGCCGCGGACAAGAAGAAGATCGTCGAGCGCACCACCGACCTGTACGCGGAGATCTACGGCGAGCGGGCCCGTCCCACCACCGTCGTACTCATCGACGAGGTCACCGACGGCGGCTGGGGCGTCGGCGGCAACGTCCTGACCGCCGCCATGCTCAACGGCGACGCCTGACCTCCCCCTCGGTGCCGGGCCCGGCACCACAGCGCCGGGCCCCGCACCGCCGCGGATCCTCGGCCGAAGGACCACGGCCATGTACCGGTCCGCTCAACGTCTCGGCCCCACGAGGGCGCGTCCACGCGTACCGGCCACCCAAGAGCGCCGCAAGAACCCCCGCCGGCGCCCTCGATCGTCGACGGCGTCAGGCGGGCGGCCAGGTCCGCAGGGCCATGTCGGCCACTTGCTGGAGATCGTCACGCAGGGCACCGCCGGCGGCTTGGACGGCGATGCCGTTCGACACCGTCATGACGTAGCGGGCGAGCAGTCCGGTGTCGGTACCCGGCGGCAGATCACCGTCGTCAACGGCCCGCTGGAAACGGTCACGCAGGCGCGAGCAGGATTCGTCACGCCAGGCGGCCAGAGTGTCGCGAGCCGGCCGAGCGGGGGCACCGGCGGCCAGCGACCCCTGCACGGCCAGGCATCCGGCGGGACAGTCGGGGCGAGTGGTCGTTCGGACCGATCCGGCGAGGAACGCTGCGGCCACCTCATGGGCGGTCGGCTCCTCCAGCGCCCGGGCCACGTAAGCGGCGGGGCCTTCGGCGTACTTGCGCAACGCCTTGCGGAACAGCTCTTCCTTGTTCCCGAAGGCCGCGTACATGCTGGTGCGGGTGATGCCCATGGCGCTGGTCAGGTCGGTGAGGCTGGCACCTTCGTACCCCTGCTCCCAGAAGACCCGCATGGCCCGCTCAAGAGCCTCCTCGGCGTCGAAACCCCTCGGCCGACCGATCGGCGCTTTCTGCGGCATCTCCATGAGGCCGATCATACCCCTTCCGTACCGGACGGTGCGTATGTGCTACGGTCTCCCTCAGTACTGATCGGTACTGAACTCCGTGGAGGCATCTTATGGGACAGTTCGAAGGTAAAACCGCCGTCGTCACCGGCGGCAGCTCCGGAATCGGCCTGGCCACCGCCATGCGGCTGGCAGCCGAAGGCGCGCACGTGTTCATCACCGGTCGGCGTAAGAACGAGTTGGACGCAGCCGTGAAGACCATCGGCTCGGCGAGGGCCACCGGGGTGACCGGTGACATCTCGGACCTGGATGACCTGGAACGCCTGTACAACACGGTCCGTGCACGGGGCCGGGGCCTGGACGTGCTCTTCGCGAACGCGGCGAGCGCCTCGTTCGCCACGCTGGAACAGACCACCGAGGAACACGTCGACCGGATCTTCGGCGTCAACGTGCGGGGCACTCTGTTCACCGTGCAGAAGGCGCTGCCGCTGCTCAACAACGGCGCCTCGGTGATCCTGAACTCCTCGGTGCGCGCCGATGACGGGGTCGCGGAGTTCGGCGCGTATGCGGCCTCCAAAGCGGCGATCCGGTCCTTCGCCCGGACCTGGGCCAACGAACTCAAGGGCCGGAACGTCCGGGTCAACGCGATCTCCCCGGGCACCATCGACACTCCGGCGCTCGACAGCATGGTGAGCGCGGAGGACGCCCCGGCCATCAAGGCACAGTTCGCCGCGAATGTCCCCCTCGGCAGGATCGGGCGTGCCGAAGAGGTCGCCGACGTGGTGGCTTTCCTCGCTTCCGAGCAGAGCAGCTTCATCCTCGGAGCCAACGTGTACGTCGACGGCGGCGAGATCCAGGCCTGACCCGCGGGTCGACATCCGCTGCAGGACGAAGCGGCGCCGTCACGAGCGGCATCGCTCCCGTGAGGGAACGGCGGGTGACAATCCCGGCGCCGCTTCGACGCGCCTGTGGCCGAACGGGCGAGGGAAGACTGGGACGGCATACGACGGGAATTGTTTCGGGCTCATCGCCGCAGGTCGGCGCAGCCGGCCCCGCAGTTTCCGTGCCACCGGCGGCAGTTCCGGGGCGGTACGCGGTCGCCGGCGCAGCCCGTCACCTCGCCGAAGCGGGAGGTCCCCATCCGGATCCTTGCCGGCCACCTCGATCTCCTCGTGCGAACAGCCCGCGAAGTTCCACCACATCTCACGCGGTTTCGGCGTTCCAGCAGGACCGACGTGCCTGAGGGCGGGAGGGGTCGGCGAAAGGTCAGCATCACGACAGGATGCTCACCTGCAGGCCACGAGACGGCAGCGCCCCGAGCGGTACGGCGTTCAGCGGTACGCGCCCGAGCCAGGTCCTCTCGTTCGGATCTTGCCGGGCTCGCGCGCCCGCGGTGACACCAGCCGCTGACGCTGCGGGCGCTCCCTGATCCGGCCGGATCCAGACGAAAGACCCTAGTCCTCCGCGAGCACCACGACCGTGTCGCCCTCCCGCAGGGTCAGCGGCGCGGTCTTCGAGGGGTTGAGACGCACCCCGTACAGCGGCGGTTCGTCGCTGCGCTCCGCGAGCCGGTAGCCGATGGCCGTCTCGCCGCGCTGCCGGGCCGCCTCGATCACGGTGGCGAAGTTCGCCTCGGCTCCCGCGAGGAGATAGCTCGGCGCCGGTTTGAGGTAGATCTCCGAACCCTCGGGGTCGAAGAGGTCGGCGAACACCGCTTCCAGCCGGCGGTTCTCGCTGAGCTGGGTGAGCAGCAGGCTGATCAACTTGGTGCTGACGATGAAGTCGTCGGCCTTGGTGACCTGCGCGACCTCGCGGTTGGCGTCGTCGTTCATCTCCGTGACGATCGAGTACGGATCGCCGAGCCGGATCTCGATGTCCCGCAGGTGGAGCAGGGTGACCAGGGTGCGGTCGTCGGCCCGGCCGGGATCGATGGTGTCGTCCGTGAGCACCACGATATGGCGATAGCCGTCCACTTCCAGGGACTCCAGCGACGGGCGGCTGACGGGGTCGCAGTGTTTGAAGCCGACGGTCAGGTTGTCCAGTCGCCCGGTCAGGTCCTCCCGCGGCTGCCGGGGGGCCGCGATGTCCACCACGGAGCCGGGCTGCACCAGACGGTCCAGCAGTGCAACGATCTCCGCCGCACGGGGGTTCCAGCCGATGATCAACGTCCGGTCGGGCAACGGCTCCGGAGCCTCGGCCGTGGTGATCGCCGACCGTACGATCGTGGGCGGGACAGCCGCCCGCTCGATGAGCAGATCGTCCTCGGCGACCATCAACAGCCGGTCACCGCGTTCGATGACGGCGTCCATCGACGGGTTGACCTGTATCTTCCCGTCCTCCCGCTGCAGGCCGATGGGGATGCCGCGTTCGAAAGCCGTCAGCGATTCCCCGTAGGTGGCACCGGCCAGTGCCGGCTCGCTCCAGGGGTAGATCTCGTTGCCCATGAAGCTGAGCAGTTCGTTGAAGACGGTGGACAGCCCGGACTGCCGGTGGGCCTGCACGATCAGCCGTACGGCGATGTCGTCGACATCGATCACCAGCGCCGCATCGCCCGCGGCCAGCCGGGCCGCCGCCAGGTTGGTGGAGTTCTGCACCGCGGCCACCACATTGGGGCGCTGCCCCGGCCATCTACGGTTGTTGAGCAGCAACAGCACCTTGATGACGTCGATATCGCTGTCGTCGGTGAGCGGCGGCAGCACCATGATCGCCTTGGCGGTGTCCGGACTGACCAGCTCCAGGTCCTCGCGCTGCAGGGGACTGCCGGAGCGGCAGATCACCCGGGTCTTCCCGGTGTCCGGGATGCGCCGCCGGATCTCTTCGTCCATGTCGACCTTGTCGCGGTCGGCGAGGATCACCACACAGGAGCGCCGCTCGCTCTGATTGGCCTCCACCAACTCGGCGATCACCGTGAAGATCTGGTCCGACCAGCCGAGCACGATGGTGTGCCCGCGCTCGATCAGTTGCGACTTGCCCTTGCGCAGTTCCTGGATATGGGTCTCCAGGCCGGTCGTGATCACACCGATCAGCGCGCTGACGATGAAGATCCCGCCGATGGTCACCGTGAGCATGAGGACCAGGAACAGCGGCTGCCCGGTGTCCCCGCCCATCGTGCCCGGATCGAGGGTGCGCAGCAGACTCATCCAGACGACGCCCGCCCAGCCGCCGTTCTCCTCCGTGTCCTTGTGGGCCAGCACCACCACCGTGCTGGAGACCAGGGTGATCAGTGCCAACGAGGCCAGCCCCAGCCAGCCGATCAGCGCCGGGGTGCCGCGGTCCATCGTGCCGTCGAACCAGTACCGCAGCCGCTCCCGCAGCGTCTTGCGCATGCCCAATTCCTCCATGTTTCCATCCGCCGCCGTGCCCAACAGGGTGCTCCGGACGGCGTGTTACCCATCAGAGGGTGTCGTCCCGCCCCTGACCACGCCAATCGCGGTGACAAAACCGCACAGAGCGCGGCATGTGGCCGCCGCCCTGAGGGCGATACGGGTCCCGACAACAGCCCTACGCCGCACAACCATTCGCCGCACCCATCTGTCACACCAGGCATCCGTGAGAAGACTTCCAACGAACGGAAGGGTGTATGCGACATGTCATTTCCTGGACGGCGTCGGCGCTTTGGCGCCTTGACCGCCATCGCGGTCGCCCTGCTCGGCGTGGGGCTGATCGGCGCCCCCGCCCAGGCCGAACCATCGGCCGGCAGCGCCGCGCAGCACGGCCCTGAACTGAACTTCACCGTCACGCGGGACAAGATCGGTGTGCCGCAGCCGCTGGTCTACCCGGGCGACCCGGCGCAGATAGGCTGGGGCCTGCCCGGCGATCCTGACGGGGGCACCGCGCGGGACGTGGTCGTCACCATCGACGTGTCCGGCATCTCCGCCTTCGCCGACGTCTCGGGCTTCGGTTGCTCCGGGAACCTGTGTTCCTGGCCGGTCAGGGACATCGAGGCGGACGGTTTCTCCGGCGGCTTCCTGGAGCTGATGGCCAAGCCTGACGCTCCGCTCGGCACCACCGGGACCGCCCGGCTCACCGCGACGTCCTCCAACGCGACGATCGCCCCTCTCACCGTGCAGGTCACCATCGGCACGATGGAACTGGTCGTCAACCGGCTGCCGCAGAAGAACGGTGCGCAGCCCGGCACTTCGCTCCAAGCCCCCTTCACCGTCGCGAACATGGGCTCGCTCCCGGCGCCCGGCGTGGAACTGAAGCTGACCACCACCCAGGGCCTCGACTTCGCACCGCGCTTCGCCAACTGCGCCTACGGCACGACCGACGACTTCCCCTACGGCCATGGGCGAACGCTGGACTCCGCCGTGTGCCGGGTCGACACACCGGTCGAACCGGGCAAGCGCTACCGGCTGTCGGCCCCCGTGGGCCTCGACGTCAAGGGGACGGCCCTCTTCGAGTTCCTGGACTACCGGGTGAAGCCGCTGGCCCGCGCCGTACCCACCGCGGGGGACCCGCGCGGCGGCGGATCCAGGAACCCCGGCCCGAACGACGGAGCGCCTGTGCTCACGCTGGTGCCGGACGGCGAAGCGCCCCCGCCCGGCACCGTGACGGAACAGGCGATGTGGATGATCAACGCCGCCAACACCGCCGATCTCGCGGTCACCGGCGACTCAGCCGAGGCCGGCCCCGGCACGGAGGTGACGCTGACGGCGAAGCTCCGCAACGACGGACCCGCCACCTTCGACCTCCTCACCTCCGACGACCAGATCGGGCTGCTGGTCGACATTCCCGAGGGCACCAGTGCGGTGAGGGTCCCCGAACGCTGCCGCCCCTGGAACGGCCTGGGAACGGACGACCCCCGCCCCGGCGCCCCGCAGTACCTCTGCGCGTTCTACTCGAAGTTCGCCGTGGGCCAGGCCGTGGACCTTCCGTTCACGCTGCGCGTCACCCAGGACGCACCGGGCACCACCCGTGCCACGATGCGCACCATGTCGGTGAACGGCGTGGAGCTGGCCTTCGACACCCATAAGGCCAACAACACCGCCCAGTTCACGGTGCGGGTGAAGAACGGCGGGGGCAACGGCCCTGCGCCGGGAGCGGACGGCGCCGCCGGCGGGAACAGCAACCAGCCTCACACCCAGACCATCAGCGCACCCCGGACCGCCCCGGACACTCCGGGCATGCTGGCCGCCACCGGCAACAGCGGTGTGGCCGCCATCGCCTGGGGGAGCGGCACGGCACTCGTCGCGGGCGCCGCGCTCCTGGCCACCACCCGCGGACGCGGACGCCGCACCGCCGGCTGACCCTGGCGCGACGAGGCCGGCCCCGTCGTTCCTCGGCCGGCCTCGTCGCCTCTCGGGCCCTGGAGGCGCCCGTTGTGTCCCGACGGTCTTCGTGGCGGGCGTTTCCGGGGTGCCTGTCTCGGGAGTGCCGGTCTCCGAGGTGCCTGTCCACGGGCGGCCGGCACCTTCACGTCGCCCGCCACCAGGCTGCTGAACGGGTACGGGCCACCACCCACAGGGGCGCGCGGCGGGCCCGCTCGCCGCGCGCATCCGGAGATCGAGGTCGATCCGGACGTCGGGCAGGTCGACAACGGACAGATGCTCACCCCGGCGGGCACCGCCGCGGGACTGGACCTGTGCCTGCACCTGATCCGCCGCGGCTTCGGCTCGGCCGTCGCCGCCGACGCCTCCCGGCTGCGCTGGTCACGAGCGTCACAGAGCGCTGTGAGGGCGGCGAGAGCGGATCGGACAGCATTGCTCTCGTCTTCCGAACGGGACAACAGCATCGGCAGCTCGCTGCCGATGGCTCGCCGTGTCAGGTATTCAGCCGCGGACTCCTCCCGGGCACCCCCGAGTGCGGTGATGCGATCGGCGAGGGAGACTGCTGCCGCCGGCCCCGACGCGGCAAGCCGCAACAGGTCGCCGAGCAGAACCAACCGGCAGCCGGGAGCGACGCTGTCGTCGCAGACCAGCGCCGTTAGGAACGGGACAGCCTCGATCGTGGTGTCGGTGCAGGTGCCTCGGTGGGCCACGGCATCAGCCAGATCTCCGAGGAACTCACCCGTCGCCTCATAGGGCTCCGGAACGCTCTGCCGGACAGCAACCGAGCCGCCGTCCTTCAAAACGATCAGCCGGATCGTGCATTTCTCTGATGCCAGGACCGTCTCGCCAGCCCGACGGGCACCCTCGTCATCGTGCTCTACCTGGGGGAAGTGAACCTTCACGCCACAAGGGGTTGACCGTACACGCGGCTGCCCCTACCTTTCTCGCAACCCGCTGGTACATCGATTAACCATCACTGGTTGACGTCCTCTGGTTGGAGACATCCCGCTGTGCGCTCACCCCTGAGTCGGCGTGGCTTCCTTGCCGCAGGTTCCGGTATCACCGCCGCCACCGCTCTTCCCGCCCTGTCCGGCTGCTCCTCCATCGCCGCCGCCGACTCCGATCCCGACACCCTGCTCGTCCATACGCAGTTGGGCACCACCGCGCCCGGTTCGGTCACGTACACCGCCATGGTGAAACGGTTCCGGAAGGAGAATCCGGGGCTCCGGGTCAAGAATCTCGTCAACGGCGACGACCTCGCCCAGGTGTACGAGACCTCCCGGCTGGCCCGCAAGGAACCCGACGTCGTCATGGTCAACCTGTACGACAAGACGCTGGCCTGGACCGATGTCGGGGCGACCGTCGACGTCAAGGAGTACCTCGACGACTGGGGGCTGCGGAAGCGGGTCCTTCCCGCCGCCCTGGAGGCGTGGACCGACGGGAAGGGACGGCTGCGCGGCTTCCCGTACTTCGCCACCAACTGGCCCGTCGCCTTCAACACGGCCCTCCTCGACCGGGCCGGGGTGGGTGCGATACCGACCACAGGCGACGAACTCATCGGCGCGGCACGCAAGTTGCGCGCCAAAGGCATCGCCCCCGTCACCGTCGGCGGCAACGACTGGACGGGGCAGAAGCTGCTCGCCCAGATCATCCAGACCTTCCTCACTCAGGAAGAGGCCCAACAGGTCTACGCGAGCGGCGACTTCGGCGGCAGGGGCGCCCGCGAGGGCATCGAGTACTTCGTCTCCCTTCGGGACGCCGGAGTCTTCGCCGACAAGGCGCAGGGGCTCACCTCCGACACGATGACCACGCAGTACAACACCCAGGCCGCCGCGATGGCGTCCGCGATGTCCTCGGCCCTCGCGAAGGTGCCGGCGGGGGTGGCCGCGCACACCGAGGTCGGCGGCTGGCCGCTCGCGCCCGGCGCGGCGCACGACAAGCCGACGATCATGCGCGCCTTCACCCTCGTCGGCTTCTGGATCAGTCCGAACGGCGCGAAGAAGCTGCCCGCCGTGGAGAAGTTCCTGCGCTTCATGTACCGGCCCGACGTGGTCTCCCGCTTCATCACCGAGAGCGGCCGGGACATGGCGCTGGTGACGGACACGGTCAGCGCGGACTTCCCGCTCGTGGCCGCGGCGCAGCGGCTCGGCGACCGGGTCGGCCAGGTGCTGCTGCCCGATCTGTACGTGCCCCCGGCGGCCACGCAGCCGCTGATCACCGCGACCAGTACCGCCTTCACGCGGGGTACGAGCGCCGCCTCCGTACGCTCCGCCCTCGAATCCGCGTACCGCGGGGTCTGAGAGGTCACGCGGACGGGCGGGACGTCGCTCCCCCGTCAGCGTGTCCTCCGGATCCCTCGCCCGAGCCTCCGAAAGTCAGGCCATGACGACGCTCTCGTCCGCCGCCCCCGGCGGCACCAAGGCCCACCGCGTCCCCACCCGTCCGTCCCCCTCCCCCGCCGGCCGCGACCGCCGCAACCGGGGCGGCGTCATCCTGGCCGTTCCGGCGCTGTTCTGGTACCTGGTCTTCATGGTCGGCCCGCTGGTCGCCATCTTCGTCATCGCGGCCCTGCACTGGCCCGGCATGCTCCAGCCGGTGTCCTTCGCCGGCCTGGGCAACGTCCGTACGGTCCTCGCCGACCCGGTCTTCCGGGACGCGGTGGCCAACACGGCCGTCCAGCTCGCCGCCGCGGTGCCGGTGATGATCGTGGCCGCGTACATGCTGGGCTACTACGTGGCGCAGCAGCCGCCGGGCCACCGTGTGCTGCGCTACCTCCTCTTCATCCCCGGTCTGATCTCGACCCCGGCCAAGGCCATGGTGTTCTACGCGGTCCTCTCCCCGGACGGGCTGTTCAACGGGGCCCTGGAGAAAGTCGGTCTGGGCTCGCTGGCCGACGCCTGGCTGGCCTCGCCCTCCACCGCGCTGCTCTGTCTGATCGTGGTGGACGTGTGGAGCGGCATCGGTTTCACGGCGGTCCTGTTCGCCGCGCGCCTGGGCAGTGTGCCGGAGGAGATCGGCGAGGCCGCGCAGCTCGACGGGGCCGGGCACTGGCGCGCGATGTGGCGCGTCCACTTCCCCGTCATCCGGGACTTCGTGGGCGTCGTGACGATGCTCCAGTTCCTGTGGACGCTGTTCGGCTCCGCCCAGAACGTACTGCTGCTCACGCAGGGCGGTCCGGGAAGCTCGTCGACGACGTTGTCCTTCCTCGTGTACCAGAAGGCGTTCATCGCGGCGGACCTCGGCTACAGCCAGACCGTCGGTGTGATCCTCTTCCTGGTCGGGCTGGCCGGTCTGCTCGTCATCCGCCGTGTCTTCCGCCAGAACTACTGAACCGATCCGCAGATCTGGAGCCCGTGCCATGAAGCCCAGTGCCACGAAACTCGGAAAGTCCTGGCTGCCGGCGCACATCCTCGCGTGGCTGTACGCGGTGCTGCTGGTGGTTCCCCTCTACTACCTGCTGGTGTCGGCGTTCAAGACGAACGACGAGGTCTTCGGCAGCCCCTTCGCCCTGCCCACCTCCTTCTCCTTCGGCAACTTCGGCGAGGCGTTCTCCTCCGCGGACCTGGGCCTGGCCGTGGTCAACTCGGCGCTCGTCACCGTGTTCGCGCTCGTTCTGACCCTGCTGCTCGCCATCCCCGCGGCCTTCGCGATCGCCCGCGCGGAAGGGCTGCTGGGGGCGCTGGTGGAGCGGGTGTTCTCGCTCGGGTTCCTGGTGCCCACGTTCGCCGCGCTCTTCCCGACGTTCCTGCTCTCCGCGGCCACCGGCCTGTTCCACACACGCGCCTTCATGGTGCTGTTCCTCCCGGCCACGGCGATGCCGCTCTCCGTCGTCATCCTCGTCCAGTTCATGCGGACCATCCCGCGCGAGATGGAGGAGGCCGCGCGGATCGACGGCGCGTCCACCTTCGCGGTGCTGCGGCACGTCTACACACCGATGTGCATGCCGGGCATCGCGACCGTGTTGCTGCTGAACTTCCTGACCTTCTGGAACGAGTACCTCTACTCGCTCGTGATCATCGGCCCCGATCCCGCGCAGCGCACGGTGCAGGTGGCGCTGCCCACCCTCAGGTCGGTGACCGGCACCGACTACGGGATCCTGACCGCCGGTACGGTATTGACACTGGTGCCGGTGTGGATCGTCTACACCGTGCTCCAGAAGCGGATGCAACAGGCTCTCGTCAGCGGGGCGGTGAAGATGTGACCCAGCATCCCAAGAGGGCGCCCCGGCAACGGGACACCCCGCTCGCCCGGGAGCGCCCCACGATCAAGGCCGTGGCCGCCGCGGCCGGCGTCTCCACCGCCACGGTCTCCCAGACCGTCAACGGCACCGGCCGGATCACCGAGGCCACCCGGCGCCGCGTCCTCGACGCCGTCGCCGAGCTGGGCTGGTCACCGAGCGCGTCCGCGACCGCGCTGCGCCGGGCCCGGACCCGTACGATCGCGCTCGTCGTGCGCCGCGCCACCGATGTGCTCGGCGCCGACCCGCACTTCGGCGAACTCATCACGGGTCTGGAGGGCGAACTGGCCCCGCGCGGCTACGGTCTGCTGCTCCACCTGGTCGCCGACATGGCGCAGGAGAGCGCGCTGTACGAACGGCTGGTCGCCGAGGGCCGTATCGACGGAGCGGTGCTGACCGACGCCCGGGCCGACGACCCGCGCCCGCCGCTGCTGCGTGGGCTCGGGCTGCCGGCCGTCCTGCTGAGCGCGCCCGACCCCGCCTCCCCGGTCGTGAACGTGGGGCTCGGGCAGCAGGGCGCGGGGGTGCGCGAAGCCGTCGCGCACCTGCTGGCGCTGGGCCACCGGCGGATCGCCTGTGTCACGGGCCCCGCCGAACTGACGCACACCCGGCTGCGGCTCGCCGCCTTCGAGGAGGCGCTCGCCGAGGCCGGGGTACGGCCCGCCGCGGTGCGCGAGACCGACTTCACCGAGGCGGCCGCGGTCGCCGCCACCGAGGAACTGCTGGCCCTGGCCGACCGGCCCACGGCCGTCGTGTACTCCAACGACTCGATGGCCGTCTGCGGGATCGGCGCGGCCCAGCGCTCCGGGCTCCGGGTGCCGCACGACCTGTCGGTCGTCGGGTACGACAACCTGCCGCTCGGCCGCTGGATGTACCCCCGGCTGACCACGGTGGACCAGCAGGTGCAGGCCGTCGGCGCCGCCGCGGCCCGGGCCCTGCTCGCCGAGTGCGGTGAGGACGTACCGGCGCCCGTGCTCGACGGCCGGCCCCGGCTGGTCGTACGGGAGACCACCGGCCCGGCTCCCACCGCGCCCTGACCGCCTTCCGCTCCCCACTCGCCCCCTCTCCCCCGTCCCACCTCCCCGTCTCGACCTGTCCACCCGCCGAGATCCAGAGAAAGACCCCATGCGACGCCACAGCGCCCAGCTCACCCATGACTCCGCCGTTCTGCCCTGGCTCGGCGCCAACTTCTGGTCCCGCAGCGGCGGTCCGCTGATGTGGCGGGACTACCGGCCGAAGACCGTCCGCGAGGAACTGGCCGTCCTGCGCGACCACGGCCTGACGATGACCCGGTCCTTCTTCTACTGGCCGGACTTCCACCCGGAACCGCACCGGATCGACGAGGAACTGTGCGACCGCTTCCGTGACTTCCTCGACGCGCACACCGAGGCGGGGATGGGCACGGTCCCCACCTTCATCGTCGGCCACATGTCCGGGGAGAACTGGGACCCGGCATGGCGCGGCGGCCGGGATCTGTACGAGGACGTCTGGCTCGTCGGCCGCCAGGCCTGGTTCGTCTCACAGATGACGCGGCGCTTCAAGGACCATCCCGCCGTCACCGGCTGGCTGATCACCAACGAGATGCCGGGGTACGGCCGTGTCTACCAGGTCGATCCGCCCTCCTCCGACGTCGTCACCGCCTGGGCGCAGTTCATGTGCGACGCGGTGCGCGCGGCGGGCGGTACGCAGCCGGTGTCGCTGGGCGACGGCGCGTGGGGCATCGAGGTGACCGGCCGGGACAACGGCTTCTCGCTGCGCGACACCGCCGAGTACGTCGACTTCGTCGGACCGCATGTGTACCGCTCGGACACGGACCGGCCGCGCCAGCACTACCGCGCCGCCTTCGAGTGCGAACTCGCCGCCGTCACCGGGCAGCCGGTCGTGCTGGAGGAGTTCGGCCTGTCCACCGACACGGTCTCGGCGGCGAACGCGGGCGTGTTCTACCGGCAGACCCTGCACAACTCGCTGCTCGGCGGCGCCACCGGCTGGATCGCCTGGAACAACACGGACTACGACGACCTGTGGGATCGGTCGCCGTACGACCACCACCCCTTCGAGATGCACTTCGGCATCACCGACCACACCGGCCGGCCCAAGGAGCCGCTGCGCGAACTGGCCGCCTTCGCCGCGGTGCTGGAGCGCGTCGACTTCGCGCGCTGCCGCCGCACCGACGCCGACGCGGCGCTGGTGGTGCCCGCGTTCCTGGAACGCGGCTACCCCTACAGCAGGCCCGCCGACCGTCCGCTGATCTTCACCTCGCTGCATCAGGGGTACGTGGCCGCGCGCGGCGCCGATCTGCCCGTCGCCTTCGCCCGGGAGGCGGACGGGCTGCCCGCCGACGCGTCGCTGTATCTGCTGCCCTCGACACGGCAGTTGACCACGCGCACCCGGCGTGAGCTGGAGCGGCGGGCGCGGGAGGGGGCGACGGTGTATCTGTCGTTCTGCTCGGGCGAGCACCCGGCGACGCGCGGCCCGTGGTTCCACGACCTGGACGGGCTCTTCGGGGTGGAGCTCCAACTCTCGTACGGGGTGGCCGAGCCCATCGAGGACGACGTGCTGGAGATGACGTTCACCGAGGACTTCGGCTCCGTCGCGGCGGGCGAGACGCTGCGCTTCCCGGTCGCGGGCAACGAGGACAGCCGCGCCTATCTGCCGGTCGTCCCGGCCGGGGCGCGGGTCGTGGCCACCGACGCGCACGGCCGTCCGGCGCTGCTGCTGCACGAGACGGGCCGGGGCCGTACGGTCCTCGCCACCTATCCGCTGGAGCACATGGCGGCCCGCACCTCGCGCGTCAACCCGGAGGAGACCCACCGGCTGTACGCGGCGCTCGCGCGGATCGCCGGCGCGGCGCGGCCGGTGACCGTCGACACGCCGTACGTCTCGGCGGACACGCTGGTACGGGAGGACGGGAAGCGTTTCGTCTGGCTGGTGAGCCAGGCGGAGCGGGAGCTGATCGTGCACCCCCGCGCGGAGGGTGAACTGCGCGACCTGGACAGCGGGGAGCCGGTGCGGGACGTGGTGATCGCCCCGTACGGGGTGCGCGTCCTGGAACTGGGCTGACCGCGCTCCAGCCGGGTCCCGGCACCTCGTCGCCACCGTCCGTCGATCCTGTCGAGGAGATCCGTCCCATGTCCCAGCCCCGGTACCGGGATCCGGCCGCGCCCGTCGCGGACCGGGTGTGCGACCTGCTCTCCCGGATGACGCTCACGGAGAAGGTGGGCCAGGTCAACCAGCGCATGTACGGCTGGCAGGCGTACGAGCGCACCCCCGCGGGTCACCGCCTCACCGAGACGTTCCACGCCGAGGTCGCCGCGTACGACGGCATGGGCGCGCTCTACGGGCTCCAGCGGGCCGACCCCTGGTCAGGGGTGACGTTCGGGACGGGCATCGGCGCCGCCGAGGGCGCCCGGGTGTCCGACGCGGTGCAGCGGCACGTCGTGGAGAACACCCGGCTCTCCATCCCCGTGCTCATGGTGGAGGAGATGCCGCACGGCCATCAGGCCCTGGACGGCACGGTCCTGCCGGTGAACCTGGCGGTCGGCGCGACCTGGGATCCGCGGCTGTACGAGGAGGCGGCGGCCCTCGCGGCGGCCGAACTGCGGGCCCGCGGCGGCCATGTCGCGCTCGTCTCCGCGCTGGATCTCGTACGGGACCCGCGCTGGGGGCGCGCGGAGGAGTGCTTCGGCGAGGACCCTTATCTGGCAGCCCGTTTCACCGAGGCGCTGGTGCGCGGCGCGCAGGGCCCCGGTGAGGGACGCGGGCGCGGGCCGGTGTCGTACGGCGCGGACCGGGCGGCGGTGGTCCTCAAGCACTTCGCGGGCCAGGGCGCGACGGTGGGCGGCCGCAACAGCGCGGCCACCGAACTCGGCGCCCGTGAACTGCACGAAATCCACCTCCCGGCCGCGCTGGCGGGGGTCAGGGCCGGGGCGGCGGGCGTCATGGCGGCGTACAACGAGTTCGACGGGGTGCCGTGCGCGGCCAGCCGTGAGCTGCTGACCGGGCTTCTGCGCGAACGCTGGGGTTTCGAGGGCCTGGTGATGGCGGACGGGTGCGCGCTCGACCGGCTGACGCGGCTCGCGGGCGGCCCGGTGGCGGCGGGGGCGCTCGCTCTGGCGGCCGGGACGGATCTGAGCTTGTGGGACGAGAGCTTCCCCCGGCTGGCCGAGGCCGTACGGCGTGGTCTGGTCCGCGAGAGCGTGCTGGACACGGCGGTCGGCCGGGTGCTCGCGCTCAAGTTCCGGCTCGGCCTGTTCGAGCGGCCGTACACCGGCGAGCGGCGGGCGCCCGCCGGGCTGCGTGAGCTGAGCGAACGGATCGCGCGGGAGTCGGTGGTACTCCTGCGGCACGACGGCGCCACGCTGCCCCTGCCGGAGCGGATCCACGGGATCGCCGTCATCGGCCCGAACGCCGACTCCGTACCGCGGCAGATCGGCGACTACACCGCGCCCCAGCGCCCGGCGGCCGGGGTCACCGTCCTCGACGGGATCCGGGCGGCGGCGCCGGCGGGCGCCGAGGTCGGGTACGCGCGCGGCTGCGAGCTCGTCGGCGGCGACCGGTCAGGCATTCCGGCGGCGGTCGCGCTGGCCGCCTGCTGCGAGGTGGCGGTGCTGGTGCTCGGCGGATCGAGCGCGCGGGAGTCCACCACCCGCTTCGACTCCAACGGCGCGGCGGTGGTCGGCTCCGGACTTCCCGTGGACATGACCTGCGGCGAGGGCGTCGACCTCGCCGAACTCGGGCTTCCCGAGGGCCAGTCGGCGCTGCTGAGCGCCGTGGCCGCCACCGGGACGCCGGTCGTCGTCGTACTGGTGCAGGGCCGCCCGCACGCCGTACCGGAAGACCTCGCCGCACGGGCGGCGGCGGTGCTCAGCGCCTGGTATCCGGGCCCCTGGGGCGGGCGGGCGATCGCCGACGTGCTCTTCGGCACGGCGGGACCCGTGGGCCGACTGCCGGTCTCCGTACCACGCTCGGCGGCGCAACTGCCGGTGTTCTACAACGGGAAGGACCACGGTTACCGGGGATACGTCGACCAGCCGGCCACCGCCCACCACCCGTTCGGGCACGGCCTGTCCTACACGACGGTCGAGTACGGCGCACCCCGGCTCTCCCGGGAATCGGTCACGGTCTCACCGTCCGGCTCCCTCCCTCCGCTGACCTGTGTGGTGGAGGTCGCCAACACGGGGGCGCGGCCGGTGGACGAGACGGTGCAACTGTACGTGCGCCGGGTGCTGGGCGGCTCGTCCTGGCCGCGCGTACGCGAACTGCGCGGCTTCGCACGGACAGCGCTGGCGCCGGGTGAACGGGCCCAGGTCTCCTTCACCATCGGCACAGAGACCCTGGCCTCGGTCACCCGCTCCCTGGAACAGGCCGTGGAACCAGGGACGTTCGAGATCGGAACGGGCCCGTCCGCCGACCGGACGACCGGGACGGTCCTGACCGTGGGGCCCGGGCAGGAACCGTCCCCGTCCTGACCCGGCGGCCACGGCCGGTCAGCCGCGGACGCCGCCGAGCAGGCGGGGCGACACCCCGGACACCGCCTCCTGGCGCGTCGGCCGCCCGCCGGTACGCCGGAAGGCCCACGTGGTGTTCTCGCGTCGGGAGCGAGGTGCCCCAGCCGGGCGCCGTCCGGTGTCGTGGCACCGCGCAGGTCCGCGGTGATCATCTCGCCGGAACCGGAGTCCTTGAGCGCCACGGCGATGTCGTCCTTCGTGCGGATCGGCCGGGGACACGCCGTGGAGATCCACTCGGCCTCCGGACCTCGAAGTGAGATGAACCGCGTTTCGTAGAGTCCGCCGGTCATGTTTCAGGCCGCGAGCGTGGCGGCGATGTGTTCGGTGGCGGGCAGGTGTCCCCTACGGCGGCCCCACCGCCCGCTCCTGGATCCTCACCCTCGGCCCCCGCGCCCCTCCACAACGGCCGCCGCGAATTCTCTCCCCCACCCTCCACCGCCACGCCGCCCCCACCGGCCCCGACCTCGCCGCCAGCCTCAGCGACTACGCCGGCGCCATCATCGAGGACCAGCTCCTGGTCGCCGTCGACGCCGACGGCTCCGTATCCGGGGCGGGTAGGAGCAGCGGTCGGCCGGCACGTGCCCTCGCACCCGGGCTGGTGACTCAGTGCTGTGCATACCGCCGGCGAGGCCCCCCTTCGTTCCCACCGGCCCAGAGTGCGGGCGGAGTGGAAGCCTCGGAGACGGCAGGGCCAGGAACGCTCTTGCCGTCAACGTGGCGGAGCCCAAGAGCAACCTCGGCAGCGGAACCTCGCAGCGGGCGGAGACGGATCCGGCGTGAACGAAGGCGGCGGTTTCAGGGCGCCGGCCCGCGGATTCTCCGGTGGCAGGAACCGGCCCGTCCATGGCCTCCAGTGAGCTGCGACAATGACGATCTTGTCGCGTCATCTGGGGGGGGATCGTTGATGAAGGTCGGGCCGGCACGTGCCGCCGCGGTCCAGTGGGTCGCCGGGCATGCCCAATCCGTTGGCGGGTTTCGGGGCGCGTACTTCAGTGGTTCGACCGTGGGGCTACCTGATGACGCCGAGCTGCCGCCGTCCTCCGATGTCGATGTCTTCGTCGTCACCGCGACCGATGTCCCGCCGGCCAAGCCGGGCAAATTCCGTTACCGGGGCGCGCTGCTGGAAGTGAGCTACCTGCCCTGGGCCGAGCTTGCCCGTGCTGACGATGTCCTCGGGTCATACCACCTGGCGGGCAGCTTCCGCACTGACGCGATCATCAGCGACCCCACCGGCCATCTGCGCAGGCTGCACGCGTATGTCGCGCCTCGTTTCGCCGCCCGGCCCCAGGTCCGCCGCAGATGTCAGGACGCGTGCCATCGCATCGAGACGCGCCTCGCGTCGATCGACACCTCGGCGCCGTTCCACGAACAGGTGACCGGGTGGCTGTTCCCCACCGGCGTGACCTGCCACACGCTCCTCGTCGCGGCCCTGCGCAACCCCACGGTCCGCTTGCGCTACCGGGCCGCACGCGACGTCCTCACCGAGTACGGCCACCTCAGCCTCTACCCGGAACTCCTCACCCTCCTCGGCTGTACACATCTGCCACCGGAGCGTGTCCAGCACCATCTGCGTGAACTCGCCGCAACCTTCGACGCCACCGTCCGGGTCGCGAAGACCCCGTTCTTCTTCAGCAGCGACATCACCGCCACCGCGCGGCCGATCGCCATCGACGGAGGCCAGAGGCTCATCGACCGCGGCGACCACCGCGAGGCGCTCTTCTGGATCATCGCGACCTTCGCCCGCTGCCACACCGTCCTGGCCACGGACGCTCCTCACCTGCACGAGGCCCTCACTCCGGCGTTCCGGGAAGCCGTCGCGGACCTCGGCCTCACCTCCACCGGTGATCTCCTCGACCGCGCCGCAGAGGTCACCCGGTTCCTGCCCCGGCTCTGGCAGACCACCGAGGACATCCTGGCCGGCAACCCCGACATCACCGAATAGCAGAGGGGAGCGGCGAGGCGTGCGGATGACCAGGATGCACCGAGACCTGGCCGACAACGCGCGGCACGCCCTTTCCCGAGCGGAGGCGCCGGGCGCGTACGGTGCTCGGCGCCTCCGCCGGCCGTGACCTCACCGCGCTCACCCGGGCGAGCGCCTCCGCGCAGTTGGGGAAGGGGATCGGCGAGCCTCGCTGGAAGTCTCTCCTCCCTGGCCTTGACGCGAGTGTGTTCAGGGCGCGCCGACCAGGCGATCCAGCGATGGCGCCAGAACCGGGGCGAGCGCGTTGGCGTACGCCTCCGAGAGGTGGCTGTCGTCACGGTAGACGGCGGTGTCGGCGACGACCACGGGGCAGATGCCGGTGTGGGGGGCGCAGAGCCAGGGGGTGGGGTCGATGACTGTGGTGGCCGTTGTGGATGCGGCGGCGCTGATGGCAGCACTGCGGGTCGCGTCGCGGGTCGCGTCCGGCAAGTGGTGTGCGCAGGCGTGTAGTTGCAGGGGGTTCCTGGCGGCGCAGTCGATCGGGTCGCCCTTGGGCCATGGGGTGTCGAGCAGGGCGGCGACGCGGGCGCCGGAGGTGCCCAGATCGCGGAAGGTGTTCGCGTAGCCGGTGGTCCATTGGCGGAGCGGGTCGGCGGCGGGGCGGGCCGGGTCTCCCGCGTCCGAGGAGGAGACGACGATCAGATCGGGGCGCAGCGCCTTGATCCTCGCCGTGGCGTTGGAGCGCCAGGTGTCGCAGGCGGTGTACGGCTTGTGGCCGCTGAGGATGGTCACGTCGGCGACCTTGCAGGAGGCCTTCGTCAGCGAGACCAGCTTCCAGCCGCGTGTGGTCGCGAGCCGTTGCAGGGCCGGGAACCACTGGGCTGCGTGGGAGTCGCCGAAAAGGACGGCCGTACGGGAGGAAGTCCGGTCGCCGTAGACGCAGGGCCGGGTGGCGGTGGCGGCGTAGTCGACGTGGCAGCCGTCCCGGTAGACCGCGGAGCGGGAGGACTTCGCCTTCGGCAGGGGCGGGACGAGGTTGCTCGGCAGGGCGGTGGGAGACGACGCCAGGAGTTCGGTGAGACGCGCCCGCGGGGCCGGTGCGTCGGAGAGAGCCCGCGCCAGCGCGGGCGCGGGGGCGCCCACCTCGATCGTCGGCGGGACCGCCGTCGCTGTCAGGGACAGCGTCGAGGCACCGGCCGTCAGCGCGGCCCCGAGTGCCAGGGCGCGCCGGGGGCGCCCGTGGAAGGCCCGGTGGAAGCGGACCGGGTTCTCAAGGAGGCGCTGGGTAAGCCACGCCAGGCCCAGCGCCGCCGCGGACAGCCCGAGCGCGAGGGGCATGTCGGCCGTCCCGTCGGCGCGGCCCAGCGCCGCCGGGGCTATGACCAGCAGTGGCCAGTGCCACAGGTACCAGCCGTACGAGAGTCCGCCGAGCCACACCAGTGGTCGCCGCCCCAGCAGCCACCCCGCGCCGTGCGGGGTGGGCGCGCAGCCGCCGGCCAGGACGAGGGCGGCACCGGCGACCGGCAGGAGGGCGTGGTGGCCGGGGAAGGGCGTCCCGTCGTCGTACCAGACCGCTGCCAGCGTGACACAGGCCAGGCCGAGCCAGGTCAGTGGTGCCGCGAGGGCGGCGGGCAGCCGTTCCAGCCGACCGGCGCCCAGCGCCAGGAGCGCGCCGGCACCCAGCTCCCAGGCCCGGGTGAGGGAGCCGAAGTACGCCCAGGGCGCCGAGGAGTTCGTCACGAGGACGCCCGCCGCGAACGACCCCAGGCACAGTGCGCCGAGCGGCACCGCGACCATTCGGCGCCGACCGCGGGCGGCCCGCCAGGTGAGCAGCAGGAGCGGCGGCCACACCAGGTAGAACTGCTCCTCCACGGCGAGTGACCAGAAGTGCTGGAGGGGCGACGGCGGGCTGTTCTGGGCGAGATAGTCCGTACCGGCCGCCGCGAGCCGGAAGTTGACCGCGTACAGCGCGCTGGCGAGGGCGTCGCCCGCGTACTCGGCGAGCCGCGCCTTCGACAGGAACAGCCATGCCCCGCCCAACGTGACGGCGATGACCAGGGACGACGCGGGAAGCAGCCGCAGTGCCCGGCGGGCGTAGAAGGAACGGACCGACACCCGTCCGGTGGTGGCGAGTTCGCGCAGCAGCAGCGACGTGATGAGGAAGCCGGAAATCACGAAGAAGACGTCGACACCGATGTAACCGCCGCTGACCTGGGACACGCCGGCGTGGGAGAGCACCACCAGCCCGACGGCCACCGCACGCAGCCCTTGGATGTCGAGCCGCGGGCCTTTGGGCGGTGCGGATCTGCCGCTCTCCGGGACAGTACGTATCTCGGCGGGCGTGATGCTCGACACCAGGTGACTCCTCGGGGTGACTGACGTGCTTCGGCCAAGAAGATCGGTTCGGCCGCCACACCGGTTCCGCGGCCGGCGCCCCGAACCGCCTCAGCCGCGAAGGTTCAACCGTGTGAAACCACGGGTTAACCCCGATTCAGCCCACACACTCACTCGCGCCCAGCGCGCTGACCGGGAGACTTCCAGTTGGCGGGTTCACCGCACGGGTTTCACCACATGTGCCAGCGCGACGAGGCCTGTTCCGATGCCGAGGAGTGCTGGTGAGCGGACGTACTCGCTGACCAGCATCGGAAGGGTTCCTGCGCCCCCAATGCCTCGGCTGCCGCACTCGCCGCTGGAGCCGGCGGCCAGGTATGCGGCCGAGAAGCGGATCGCGCACCTCAAGGCCGGGACTGCGTGAACGCGGGGTTCGGGGGAGCAACGCCGCCCCGGAACCCCGCGTTCCCTCCGCCGAGGGCCAGGGGTTGCGCGTGCGGTCCGTCCCGGCGCCGAGGGAGAAAAGCCGGAAACGGCATACCTCTCGTGCTCCAGGCACATCCGGTGACGCCTCTTTGCACGATACGACACGACACGGCCGAGGCGACGGGACCGGGCGGTCGAAACCCGATGTGCTCCATCGTGAGCAGGTACAACGGAGTTCCCCCGCCGGTGCGGCGGGGGAACGCCGAGGGCGCTCGGGGCGGGAATCGTTCCGAGCATATCGCCGCAGGTCAGCGCACCCGTCCCCGTGGTTTCAGGGCCACCGGGGGGAGTTCCGGGGCGGGGAGGCGGTCGCCCGCGTAGCCCCGTACCTCTCCGAAGCGGGAGGTCTCCGTCCAGTCCTTGCGGGCCGTCTCGATCTCCTCGTGCGAACGGCCCACGAAGTTCCACCACATGACCAGTTCCTCCTCGAAGGGCTCGCCGCCGAGGAGCATCAGGCCGGCGTCGGACTCGGCGCGCAGGGGGAGTTCGGTGCGGCCGCAGCCCAGGTAGAGCATGGAACCGGGGAGTACGGGCACGCCGTCGACCTCGGTCTCGCCGGACATGCACAGGACCGCGTATTCGAAGTCGGGTTCGAGGGGTAGCCGGGTCTCGGCGCCGCGCGCCAGGGAGAGGTCCGCAGCGACCAGGGGGGTGTAGGTGGTGCCTGGGGAGACCGCGCCGTCGAGCGCGCCCAGGATGACGGTTGCGGCCAGGCCGGGGGCGGTGACTTCGGGCAGGTCGGCGTAGTGCTGGAAGTGCGGGGCGACTTCGCGGTGGGCGTCCGGGAGCGCGACCCAGAGCTGCGCGCCGTGCAGGAAGCGGGCGTGGGAGCGGGGGCTCTCCTCCGAGTGGGAGATCGCCCGGCCCGCGGTCATCAGGCCGAGTTCACGCGGGCGTACGGTCTGGAGGCTGCCGAGGCTGTCGCGGTGCAGCACCTCGCCGTCGTGCAGCCAGCTCACGGTCTGGAGCCCCATGTGCGGGTGCGGCGGGACCTGCATGCCGGGCTCGTCGGCGATGTCGTCGGGCCCGTAGTGGTCGACGAAGGCGAACGCGCCCACCATGCGGCGGCCGAGGTTGGGCAGCAGTCTGCGGACTTCGGTGGATTCGCCCAGCCGGACCGCGCGGGGGCTCAGCAGTTCTCGTACCGGCTCGGCGACGACGAAGCCGCGACCGCCGCAGACGGTGGCGGCGGCCTGACGATCAAGATTGCTCATGGCGACCAATCTAGCGCCGGGGCAGGGGCCGGCGGTCCTGTCAGCGTTCCACGGTGTCCGGGGCGTGCCACACCGTGGTCGTGTTGCAGAAGGCGCGGATGCCCTGCCCGGACAGTTCCCGCCCGTAACCCGAGCGCTTCACGCCGCCGAAGGGGAGGGCGGGGTGCGAGGCCGTCATCCCGTTGAAGAACACACCGCCCGCCTCCAGGTCGCGTACGAAGCGGCCCACTTCGGTCTCGTCCCGCGTCCATACGTTGGAGCTCAGGCCGAACGGTGTGTCGTTGGCGAGCGTCACGGCCTCGTCCAGGTCCTTGATCCGGTAGAGCGTGGCGACGGGGCCGAACGTCTCCTCGTGGTGGATGCGCATCGCGTCCGTGATGCCGGCGAGGACGGTCGGCTCGTAGAACCAGCCCTTGCCGTACTCGTGGGGGCGCTGTCCGCCGCAGAGCGCGGTCGCGCCCTGCCGCAGCGCGTCCTCGACCAGCTCCTCAAGGTCGGCGCGGCCCCGTTCGCTGGCGAGCGGGCCGATGTCCGTGGACTCGTCCAGCGGGTCGCCGACCGTCAGATCGCGCATGCCGGCGGTGAACAGGGCGGCGAAGGTGTCGAACACGTCCTCGTGCACGATGAAGCGCTTGGCGGCGATGCACGACTGGCCGTTGTTCTGCGTCCTGGCGGTCACCGCGGTCCTCGCCGCCCGTTCGATGTCCGCGGAGGGCATCACGACGTACGGGTCGCTGCCGCCCAGTTCCAGGACGGTCTTCTTGATCTCGTCGCCCGCGACCGCCGCGACCGCGCGGCCGGCCGGTTCGCTGCCGGTGAGGGTGGCGGCGGCCACGCGGGGGTCGCGCAGGACGGCCTCGATCGCGTCCGACCCCACGAGCAGCGTCTGGAAGCAGCCGTCCGGGAAGCCGGCCCGGCGGAAGAGGTCCTCCAGGTAGAGCGCGGTCTGTGGGACGTTCGACGCGTGTTTGAGCAGGCCCACGTTGCCGGCCATGAGGGCGGGGGCCGCGAACCGTACGACCTGCCAGAGGGGGAAGTTCCACGGCATGACGGCGAGGACCACCCCGAGCGGCCGGTGGCGGACGATGGCCCGGGCGGCGCCGGAGTCCTTCACGTCGGCGTCCGAGGGGTGCTCGTCGGCGAGCAGCCCGGCGGCGCGGTCCGCGTACCAGCGCATCGCCTTCACGCACTTGGCGGCCTCGGCCCGGGCCGCGGCGACGGGCTTGCCCATCTCGGTGGTCATGGTGCGGGCGATGTCGGCCTCGTCGTGCTCCAGCAGGTCGGCGGCGCGGTTCAGCAGCCTCGCCCGCTCGGCGAAGCCGGTGGTGCGGTACTGCCGGAACGCGCTGTGGGCCGCCGCCAGGCGGGCCTCGATCTCCTCGGCCCCCAGCGGGTCGAAGGTCAGCAGCGTCTCTCCGCTGGCCGGGTTCACCGTCGCGATGGGCATGGCGATTCCTCCTCGAATTCGGCCGCCGGCCCCGTACTCCCGGCTCTTCGGACCTTTCCCCGACTCGCCGCGCCCCGCAACAGGGGAGATACGGCACAGACGTACGGCGTCCAGGGCCGGGCGGGGCCGTACGGCCCTGTTACCGGCCGTTTGACACGGAGGTGAGAGGTGGGAGGGTGGGAGAACAGGGGGACGGCCACGGCCGTCCTGGCTACGGCAGCAAGGGGAACGGAGAGCGACGTGAGCGGCGACAGCGGCCCGGCGATGGGAGACGAGGTCTACCAGCCCGACGGCTCCGACATCGGCGAGGACGAGGGAATCCTCGACGCCGAGGACACGCTGCTGGACCGCGGCTCCGACCCCTTCGACGAGGGCTGGTCGCCGCCCGAACGGCCGCTGGGCGTCGAGAGCAGGGGCACGACCGCCGCCGAGCGCTCCGCGGGCGAGTCACTCGACCAGCGGCTCGCCGAGGAGGTCCCCGAGCTGGGCCCGCCGGACGGGGACGGTATCGGGGACCTGCCGTACGGCGAGGGCGAGCGGCTGGACGACGAGGTGGGCGACGACCGGTCCGGGCGGCTGGTGGCCCCCGACGAGGGCGCGCATGAGGACGCCGAGAAGGACATGATCGCCAGCGATGTGGGGATCGACGGCGCCGGCGCCTCGGCGGAGGAGGCCGCCGTACATCTCGTCGCCGAGGCTGCCGACGAGGCCGAATCCGACGTGGAGTGACCGACCGTCGTCGGCCGGCATGGAGTGCGGCCGAATGGCCCACCGCGACACCGGCACGGCCCCGGGCTCAGCGGTTTTCCAGGCGTACCTGGATCTCCTCCTCCTGGTCGCCGGAGGCCTTGCCGACGACTCGTACGGTGAACGCCGAGGCCAGGGCCTTGCGCACATGTTCAACGGCCGTGTATCCGCCCTGGAGGGTGGCCATGACCGGCGCCGTCAGCCGGGTGGCGGCGGGATCGTGCCGTACCTCCGTCGCGTCGAAGGTCGCGATCCACACGGTGGAGCGCACACCGGGCACGTCCTGCGGGAGATCGTTGGGTGCCCGGTCGCAGATGTAGGCCGTCCGGAGCGCGCCGAACACCGCGTGCGCGTCCTCCTTCGCCCCGCCGGTGAGGGCCACGACGACCTCTGCCCCGGCGTGGTCCGCCGCTCCCGACTCGTCCGCACTGTTCACGTGGATCGTTCCTCTCCGCCATCGCCTCGGATGCTCTCCCCTCCAGGCTCTCCCCGGCGGCGCGGGGCCGCGACCCGGACGCGCACCGCGGTGACCTGGGCGCGCGCGGCGGTGACCTGGGCGCGCAGCCGGTCCAGCGGCGTGGGCGGCAGTTCGCGGGCCGCGCCGCGTGCGTAGTGCCGCTCGACGAAGAACTGCGCCACCGACAGCACGGTGGTGACCATGACGTACCAGAGCGTCGCGACCATCAGCAGCGGGATGATCTGGTACGTGCGGTTGTAGACGAGCTGTACGGAGAAGAGCAGGTCCTGGACGGCGAGCACACTGACGATGCTGGTGCCCTTGAGGGTGCCGATGAGCATGTTGCCCGCCGTGGGGACGATCGAGCGCATCGCCTGCGGCACGATCACCCGGCGCAGCACCCGCCACCGGCCCAGTCCGAGCGAGGCGGCGGCCTCCGTCTGGCCGGCGTCCACGGACAGGATGCCTCCGCGCACCACCTCGGCCGCGTAGGCGGCCTCGTGCAGGGTCAGTCCGATCAGCGCGGTGAGGGTGGGGCCGAAGAGGTTCACCGTCCTGAAGGTGAGGAACTCCGGGCCGAAGGGGATACCGAGGCCCAGGGTCGGGTAGAGCGCGCCGATGTTGAACCAGAACAGGAGCTGCACCAGCAGCGGTGTGGCGCGGAAGATCCAGACGTACCCCCAACTGATCGAGTTCAGCACGGGGTTGGCGGAGAGGCGCATGACGGCGAGGGCGGTGCCGATGAGGAAGCCGAGCACCATCACGGCGGCGGTCAGCCACAGGGTGAGCAGCAGGCCGTCGAGTACGGCGGGGGTGGTGAAGTACCGGCCGACCACGCCCCATTGGAACCGTTCGTTACGGATGACGGAGTTGACGGCCATCGCGAGCGCCAGCAGGGCGACGGCGGCCGACAGCCAGCGGCCGGGGTGGCGGCGGGGAACGATGCGGGTGATCCCGTCGGGTTCGGCCGGGTCCGGTGGCCTCTGCGAGGCGGTGGGTGGGGCGGACGCGTCGGCGGTACGGGGTCCGTCGAGCGAGGGCGACAGGGACATGTGAGGGCTCCGGCGGGGAGGCGGCGGGGTACGGTCGGTGGCGTGGACCGGGCGGCAGGTGTCGTCACGCGTACCGCGTCCCTCAACACGGCTGGTGCGTACCGGAGTTCACACGGACTGATGGAGCGGACGTCCGTGCGGCCGGTGCCGCACACCCCTGGATCGTACGGGTGTACGACGGACCACTGTCAAGTGCGCCGCCGAGCCGTGCGCACCAGCGCGCCTGCCCGGACCGGGGCAACAGGCCCGGGCAGGCGCCGGGCCCGGCCGCCCACAGTGCGAGCACGTGTTGACTTCGCGTGACCTCACGTGCTCAATTGACACCATGCAGAAGCAGCAGCCGTTGGTCACCCGCGGACACATCGACTTCGGTCGCGTGTGGTCCGCCTCTTGTTGCGCCTGACCCGGCAGCGGGCCGCCTGACCGGCCCCTCCCTCCCTCGGTGACCCCGTCGCGGGCCGAGCTCTTCCCTCTCACCGGGCGCACGCTGCCGCTCTCCCCCGGCTTTTCCTGACCCACCTCGGTCGTCACGCACCCGCTCATCCCTCCCTGCCACGGGGTCCGTTCGGCATGCCTTCCCCCTTGCCGCGCCCCGCCGCGCCCTGGCCTCGCCGCGCCCCGGCCTCCGTACGAAAGGTCCGTCATGCCTGTGGAGTTCCTCGGTATCGCCGCCACCCACAACGGGTCGGAGACGACATCCCGCTCCGGCGCCTCGTTCGACAAGGAGTACACGCTCAAGCTCGCCCGGGCCCACGAGGACCACGACTGGGACCGGGTGCTGTTCGCGTACGGTTCGGGCTCGCCCGACCCGGCGCCGGCCGCCGCGTACATCGCCTCCCGTCTGGACCGGCTCCAGATCCTCCTCGCGCACCGGCCGAACGTGTCGTACCCGACGTTCGCGGCCAAGACCTTCGCCACCCTGGACCGGATCAGCGACGGGCGTCTCACCGTCCACTTCATCACCGGTGGCAACGATCACGAGCAGGGCCGTGAGGGCGACACCCTCACCAAGGACCGGCGCTACGCCCGTACCCGGGAGTACATCGGACTCGTCAAGCGCGTCTGGACCTCGCACGAACCCTTCGACCACGAGGGCGAGCACTATCGGTTCCACGACTTCGTCAGTGATGTCTTCCCCGTCCAACAGCCGCGCCCCGACGTCTCGTTCGGCGGCTCCTCGCCGGCGGCGTACGCGGCGGGCGGTGCCGAGGCCGACATCTACGCCCTGTGGGGCGAGCCGCTGGCGAGGACGGCGGAGCAGATCGAGGCGGTGAAGGCCGCAGCGCGGGCCGCCGGGCGTACGGCACCGCCCCGCTTCCAGGTGGCCTTCCGGCCCATCATCGCCCCCACGGAGGAACTGGCCTGGGAAAAGGCACACCGTACGGTCGCGGCGATCAAGGACCGCGCCGCGCAGGGCACCGGGGCACTCGTACGGCACCACTCCCGGCACGCCCCGGAGAACACCGGGGCGCAGCGGCTGATCGCGATCGCCGAGTCGGGTGAGCGGTTCGACCGGGCCCTGTGGACGCCGACGGCCGCCGCCACCGGCGGCGCGGGCAACTCCAACGCGCTGGTCGGCACGCCGGAGACGGTCGCCCGGGCGCTGCTGGACTACTACGACCTCGGTGTGGACATCATCTCGGCCCGCGGCTACGACCTGCTGGGCGACGCCATCGACTTCGGACGCCATGTCATCCCGCTGGTGCGCGCCGAGGTCGCCAGGCGTGAGGCGGCGGGCGCGCCGCGCGGTCCGCAGACCCTGGCCGGGGCGGGCCGATGACCTCCGTCGCCCCACCCCGTGGTCTGACCTGGCGGCGGACCGTGGTCTCGGATCCGCTGGTACGGCCGATGCTGGAGGAGCTGGGGAACGAGTACTCCACGCGGTACGGCAAGGACGCGCACGGTGAGCTGGCCCGCTATCCCGCCGAGGAGTTCGCCCCGCCGCACGGCGAGTTGCTGCTCCTGCTGGGGCGTGGTGTGCCGGTCGCGGGTGGCGCGTTCCGCCGTTACGACGAGCACACCGCGGAGTTGAAGCGGATCTGGACACACTCCGCGCACCGGCGGCGTGGGCTCGCGCGGCAGGTCGTGGCGGAGCTGGAGCACCTCGCGGCCGTACGCGGCTACCGCCGGATCCACCTCACCACCGGACCGCGTCAGCCGGAGGCGCGAGGGCTCTATCTGGCGGCCGGGTACACACCGCTGTTCGACACGGCGGCGGATCCGGAGACCATCGGCCGGCTGCCGTTCGGGAAGCGTCTCGCGGTTCCGGCACCGGACGCCTCCGAAAGGCCCACCGGTAAACCCGGCGAAAGATCCGCCGAAAGCTCCACCGAAAGGGAGGGATGACCACGTGCGCACCCTGATCCCGGGCCGGTCCCGGCCCGCGCGCCGCGCCGCGGCGGGCGCGCTGACGGCCGCCCTGGTCCTGCCGGTCCTGACGGGCTGCGGCTCGGACGCGGCGACCGGGGAGGAGACCGGCGCCGCCCCGCCCTCTTCGAACGCCATCGCCGGGCTGAAGAAGGATCCCGCGCTGGCGAAGCTGCTGCCCGAGGAGGTACGCGAGCGCGGGACGCTCACCCTCGGCGCCTCCGTGGGCGCGGCGCCCAGCTCGTACTTCCCCAGCACGTCGAGCAAGGTCCCGGCAGGTCAGGACGTCGACATCGCCGACGCCGTCGGCACACTGCTGGGGGTACGGCTGACACGGCAGCAGGCGAGCTTCGACGCGATCCTGCCCGCGCTCGGCAGTGGGAAGTACGACGTGGGCACCGGGAACTTCGGTGTCACCGACGAGCGCCGGAGAACGATCGACTTCGTCACGTACATCAATGACGGGCAGGGGTTCGCCGTCCGCGAGGACGACACGAGCCTGGGCAAGGTGACCCGGCTCGACCAGCTCTGCGGCAAGTCGATCGGGGTGGGCGCGGGGACCACGTTCGAGGCGACACTCGACGCCGAGAAGAAGGTCTGCGCCGCCACGGGCAGGAAGCCGTACACGGTGCACGTCTACTCGGACAACGGATCGCTGCTCACCAGCCTCCAGCAGAACCGGGTGGAGGTGGTGATGTCGACGATCAACGGGCTGCGCCACCAGGCGGCCCAACCCGCCGCCGGTACACGGTTCCTGAACGAGTTCCACCGGCTCGACGTGGGGTTCGCGTTCAAGAAGGGGTCCCCGCTGCTGAAGGCGTTCCAGGCGGCCGTCAACGAGCTGATCCAGGACGGTACGTACCGGAAGATCCTCGACAGGTGGGGGACGCGGGAGTCCGCCATCGAGGAGTCCCGGATCAGTCCCCCCGAGCAGAAGTGACCGGAAGAGGCCATTGATGAACACCGCATCCGGCCCCGCGGCCTCGGCGACCTCCTGGACCTCCCCGGCCTCTCCGGCCTCCTCGACCGCTGCGGCCTCCTCAGCCGCCGTGCCCCCTCCGGACTCCGTCACCGCTCCTGTCCCCGTTCCCCCTCCGGTCCCGTACGAGGACGGGACCGCGTCGCTCACGGTCGTTCCGGCGCGCCACTACTGGCGCTGGGCGGCCGGGGTGGCGGCGCTCGTCCTCGTCACCCAGTTCGCGCACGGCCTGGTCACCAACCCGGGCTGGGAGTGGGACACCTTCTTCCTCTACCTGACCGCCGACACGGTCCTCAAGGCCGTCTGGGTCACGCTCCAACTCACGCTCTACGGAACGGCGCTGGGCTTCGCGCTCGGTGTCGTCCTGGCCTTCATGCGACTCAGCAGGAGCGTGATACTCCAGACCGTCGCCTGGACGTACATCTGGGCGTTCCGTTCCATCCCGCTGATCGTCCAGCTCCTGTTCTGGTTCAACCTCGCGTACCTCTACAAGGAGTTGGGGGTCGGCATCCCGTTCGGCCCGGTGCTGTGGAGCTTCGACACGATGAACCTGGTCGGGGCGCTCTCCGCCGCCGTCATCGGACTCGCGCTGCACCAGGCCGCCTACGCCGCCGAGATCGTCCGCGGCGGGATCATCTCCGTCGACAGCGGGCAGTTGGAGGCCGCGGCGGCGCTGGGCATCCCACGGACGCGCCAACTCCGGCGCGTCCTGCTGCCGCAGGCGATGCGCGGGATCCTGCCCAACGCGGCGAACGAGGTGATCTCGCTGTTCAAGGGCACCTCGATCGTCTCGGTGATGGCGATCGGGGAGCTGTTCTACCAGGTGCAGGTGGTCTACGGCAGGAACGGGCGGGTCGTACCGCTGCTGATGGTCGCCACCGTCTGGTACATCCTGCTGACCACGCTGCTCTCCGTCGTCCAGTACTACGTGGAGCGGCACTTCGCGCGCGGCGCCGAGCGCACTCCCCCGCCCACCCCGCTCCAGCGGGCCAGGGCCTTCACCCACAGGATGCGGACTGCCGCCGCCACCGGAGGTCTCCAGAAATGAGCACGGTCCCCGTCTCCGCCCCGACGGGCACGGCTCCGGCCGGCGTCCGTCCGATGGTCGACATCCGCGGCGTCCACAAGAGCTTCGGCTCCCTCGAAGTGCTGCGTGGGGTGGATCTCCAGGTGGGCGCCGGAGAGGTCGCCGTCGTCCTCGGCCCGTCGGGCTCAGGCAAGTCGACCCTGCTGCGCGGCATCAACCATCTCGAAAAGCTCGACCGCGGCCGCATCACCATCGACGGCGAGCTGATCGGCTACCGCCGCTCCGGCTCGAAGCTGCACGAACTCAAGGAGCGGGAGGTGCTGAAGCAGCGTCTCCACATCGGATTCGTCTTCCAGAACTTCCATCTCTTCCCGCATCTCACGGTGGTCGAGAACATCATCGAGGCACCGGTCTCGGCGCTGCGCCGGCCCCGTGCGACGGCGCTCGCGCAGGCCCGGGCGCTGCTGGAGCGGGTGGGGCTCAGCGACAAGGCGGACGCCTACCCGCGGCAGCTCTCCGGTGGCCAGCAGCAGCGCGTGGCCATCGCCCGCGCCCTCGCGCTGGAGCCCAAGGTGCTGCTCTTCGACGAGCCGACCTCCGCGCTCGATCCCGAGCTGGTGGGCGAGGTGCTTGATGTGATCAAGGACCTGGCCCGCAGCGGCACCACCATGATCGTCGTCACCCATGAGATCGGCTTCGCGCGTGAGGTCGCCGACACCGTCGTCTTCATGGACGACGGTGTGATCGTCGAGCAGGGCCCGCCCGCGGACGTGCTGGACCGGCCGCGCCACACACGGACCAAAGCCTTCCTGTCGAAGGTCCTCTGAGACCCGTCGGCGTCTTCCGCGGTCCTCTCTTCCTGTCCCGCTTCGCTGTCCCGTTCTCCGTCCCGTTCCTGTCCCGCCCTGTTCCCCTCCCCCCCCGCCCGCCAAGGAGCCGTCCCGTGCCGCCCCGACGTACTCTCCGTGCCACCGCCGCCCTGCTCGGCCTCGTCTCCGCCCTCTCGCTCACCGCCTGCGGCAACCCGGCCGACGGCACGGGTTCCGGACCGGGCGGCGCCGCGGCCCCGTCCGGTTCCGGCGCCGGCCTCCAGATCGATCTGGGCCCCGACCAGAAGCGGGTGTCCACCTCCAGGGTGGATTCCATCGCCGCTCTCGTCCCCGCGGAGATCCGCCGGAAGGGCACGCTGGATGTGGTCAACTCGGCAGGTTCGGTGCCCCCGTTGACGTTCTACGCCACCGACGACAGGACGGTGATCGGCGTCGAGCCGGACATCGCCTCGCTCGTCGCCGACGTCCTCGGGCTGAAGCTGCGCTACCACCCGGTCGACTGGGCCAACATCTTCATCGGGCTCGACAGCGGCAAGTACGACGTCGGGCTCAGCAACATCACGGTGACCGAGGAGCGCAAGGAGAAGTACGACTTCGCGACCTACCGGCTGGACAACATCGCGTTCGAGGCGAAGAAGGGTTCCGCCTGGCGGGTGAAGGGGCCACGCGATGTCGCGGGCAAGGCCATCGGCGTGGCCTCCGGCACCAACCAGGAGAAGGTGCTGGTCGACTGGAGCGCGTCCAACGTGGCGAAGGGGCTGAAGCCCACCGACATCAAGATCTACCAGAACACCAGCGACTACTACCTGGCGCTCGGTTCCGGCCGCCTCGACGCCTACTTCGGCCCCAACCCGGTCGCCGCGTACCACGCCGCCTCCACCGGACAGACGGAGCTCGTCGGTACGTTCTCGGGGGCCGGGGACGCGCTCCAGGGCAAGATCGCGGCCACCGCCAAGAAGGACAACGGCCTGATCAAACCTGTCCACGAGGCGTTGGACACCGTGATCGGGAACGGGACGTACGGAAAGGTCCTGAAGCGCTGGGGGCTCGGGGACGAGGCAGTGCCGTCCTCGGAGCTGAACCCGCCGGGGCTGCCGAAGACCGCTTCGTAGGGCCGTCGGGCAACGCCCCGTAGCGCCACCGAAGACCGCCCGGCAACGCCTCCCCGCTCCGTCCCGACCGGCACCGCGCGGAATAGTCCACACAGGTCGCGTCATCGTCCACAGGATCCGTCCTAGCCTCGAAGCGTGCCAGCCGCGCGGCACCGGCGCACCCGTACGCACTCTCCAGAAACCCCACGGACGGAGAACCCCATGCGCAGGACGAGCGCACGGCACACCCTCGCCATCGCCGCCGCGACGACCGCTGTCGCGCTGGCACTCACCGGAGCGACCGCCGCCAACGGCGCTCCGGCCCCGCAGGACGACGCGCCGACCGCCGCCGCGGCACCGCGCGGATTCGGCGCCGCCACCACCGGCGGCGCCGGAGGCAGCACCGTCACGGTGACGAACGCGGCCCAGTTCACCGAGGCGGTCCAGCGCAGCGGTGCCCTCGTCGTCAGGGTGAACGGCACCGTCGCGCTGAGCAGCATGACCAAGGTGACGGCGAACAAGACCGTCGTCGGTGTGGGCACGGCCGGGCGGATCACGGGCAGCGGACTCAATGTCAGCAAGGTCAACAACGTGATCATCCAGAATCTCACCTTCACCGGCTCCAACGACGACGCGATCAACGTCGAGTACTCCACCAATGTCTGGATCGACCACAACGACATCTCCAACGCCTACGACGGCGGTGTGGACATCAAGCGGGCGTCCACGAACGTCACCGTGTCGTGGAACCGGGCCCACAACCAGGACAAGAACATGCTCCTCGGGCACTCCGACAGCAACTCGTCGGAGGACACGGGCAAGTTGAAGGTCACGTACGACCACAACTGGTTCGAGGGTACGACGCAGCGCAACCCTCGGGTGCGCTTCGGCAACCCGGTCCACGTGCTGAACAACTACTTCAGCAACATCGGTTCGTACGGTGTCGCGTCCACCGAGAGCGCGGGCGTCCTGGTCGAGGGCAACTACTTCGAGAACGTCAAGGACACCTACCACCTCGGTGAGGCTGCGTCCTCCGCCGGCTCCCTGTCCGCGAAGAACAACACCTTCGTGAACTCCACGGCCGGCCAGACGGGCGGCAGTGTGGCGGCCATCCCGTACAGCTACTCCGCCGAAAGCGCCTCGACCGTCAAGGCGTCGGTGACCTCGGGCGCGGGCGTCGGCAAGATCTGACCGGACTCCGCTCCCCCGTAACCCCTTTCCTCCACCCCACCCCCCACATCCCGGTGCCCGCCGCCACCCGGCCGGGCACCGGGCCCACGGGCCGGGGCAGAACCCGCGGACATCTGCCCCGCCGCCGGTCTTGCCCCGGCCCATCACCTCGTCTACGTTTCCCGAGGCCCGTGGACGCGCGGCCGACGGCGGACGGCACCTGCCGGTGAGCGAGGCACCTCCATGGCTGACGACCCACCCGGCCCGGCCGGCCCACCCGGTCCGACCGGTGCGCGGCGGCCGACCATCGGGCTCGTCACGGCCAACATCCATCTCGGGGTCGGCGCCACCCTCTGGTCGGGCGCGCTCGCCGCCGCGGAACGGGACGACGTCAACCTGATCTGTTTCCCCGGCGGGCCCCTGCGCCACGGCGACGTACCGCGCAGCGCCCTGTACGAACTGGTCGGCCCCGCCCGGCTGGACGGCGTCGTGTGCTGGAGCTCCACCCTCGGACTGCCGGCCTCGGGCGACCGGGCCGAGCGCCTGATGCGGCAGTTGGCCCATCTGCCCGTCGTCAGCCTCAACCAGCCGCTCAGCGGCCAGGAGGACACCCTCACCGTGGACTCGTACGCGGGGATGCGGGAGGCGGTCGGGCATCTCGTCGTCCACCACGGCCGTCGCCGGCTCGCCTGCATCCGGGGCCCGTTGGCCAACCCGGTCTCCCAGGAGCGCTATCGCGCCTACGCCGCCGCGCTGGGCCGCCATCAGGTACCGCACGAACGCGCCCTGGCCTGCGCCGCGGTGGACTTCGGGGCGGGCGGCGGCGCGTCGGCGATGCGGGTGCTGATCGAAGCGCGGGGCATGGTCCCCGGCACCGACTTCGACGCGGTGGTCGCGTGCAGCGACGTACTGGCGGCGGACGCGCTGCGGTTCCTCCGGGCGCGCGGCGTCCGGGTGCCGGAGGAGGTCGCGGTCGTCGGGTTCAACGACTCCCCCGAGGCACGGCTGTCCGACCCTCCACTGACCTCCGTCGCCCTGCCCTTCGCGGAGTTGGGCGCGCTCGCGGTGGACACGCTCGTGGCCCGCCTGCGGGGTACGCGCCCGCCCGCCAGGACCGCCGTGCCCGGGACCCTGATCGTCCGCCGGTCCTGCGGTTGTCACTCGCCGCTGGTCTCTCCCGGACCCGGAGACGGGCATGGGCACGGTACGGCGGCAGCCGCCCCCGCGGGCTCCGTTCCGGTACGGCGGGCCACGGAGGCGGAGCTGTTCGCACCACTGCCGAGGGCCGCTCAGGGGCTCGCCACGGCCTTCCACGCGGACACCGCCCGGGCCGGCACCCCGCGGGCGGGCACCGGCCCGCAGCGGCGCGAGGCGGACACCGTCGGGGCGTTCCTGCCGCTGCTGGAACGGCTGGTGGGCGCTCATGTCCGTACCGCCGAGGATGTGGCGGCGTGGGACGGGGCGCTGGCGCGCCTGCGCGGCCCCGTCGTCGCCGCCCTGGCCACCCCGAGCCGCGCCCATGGTGAACTGCTTCTGGGGCGGGCCCGGTTGATGGTCGCGGAGCAGGCGCACCGCCTGCTGGAGTACGAACGGTGGGCGCAGGGCCAGCAGTCGCAGCGGCTGCGGGAGCTCGGTACGGATCTGACGACCGTGGTGGACGTGGAGGCGCTCACCGATGTGCTGGAGCGCCACACGGCCGCGGCCGGCATGCCCCGCTGCCGGCTGGTGCTCCACGACGAGACCTGGAGGCGCGCGGAACGGCCGGTGCGCGGACTGGCCCGGGCGCTGCTCACCCGGGGCGAACGGTCCACCCGGGGCGGGCCGTTCGTACGCGGCCGGGGCGCACCGCCCGCCGACGCGGCGTTCCCCGCGTCCTTGCTGCTCCCCGACCCGCTCCTGCCGGACGCGGGGCGCTTCACACTCGTACTGGAACCGCTCCACATCGGCGACGACCACCTCGGCTACGCGGTCTTCGACGCCGGGAGCACCGAGGACGCCGGGCGCGCGGGGGCCCTCTACCGCGCGCTCGGTGACCAGATCAGCGCGGCGCTGAAGGGGATACGCCTCTTCGACGAGGTACGCAGGGCGCGGGACGCGGCGGAGCAGGCCAGCCGGTTCAAGACGCGGCTGCTGGACCAGGTCACCGACGAACTGCGCACCCCGGTGGAGACGATCCTGCGGCACACGGAGGCGGACCCGCGCGCCGCGCTCGACCTGGTGCGCGGGGACGCCGCGCAGCTGCTGCGGCTGATCGACAACCTCCTCGACCTGTCCCGGTCCGAGGCGGACGACCTGCATCTGAGCCGCCGTCTCCAGGACCCGGCCCCGCTGCTGGTCCGGGCGTTCGGGGCGTTCCTGGCGCTCCACGTCCCGGACGGGGCTGCCGCACAGGGCACACCGGGCGACACGGGGCGGTGGACGGTCGCGGTGCCGGGGCGGCTGCCCGCGATCCCGGTCGACGGCGACCGGCTCGGGCAGATCGTCACCCATCTGCTGTCGGCAGCGCACTCCCATGCCGGGGAGAGCGGGCGGGTGGCGCTCGCGGCGAGGCCGGGCCCGGCCTCGGTCCGCATCACCGTCACCGTCCCGGTCCCCGTCACCGTCACGGGGACGGGGACGGGGACGGGGACGGACCGGGAGCCGGGCGCGGACACCGGCTTCCGCCCGGGAGAGGCCCGTTCACCCGCCGGGCCGCGGGCGGCCGAGACCGGACTCGCCACGGCCGCCCGGCTGGCGATGCTGCACGGCGGCTCACTGGTCACCGCGCACACCGGCCGGCTGCTACGGCTCGCCCTGGAGCTGCCGCTGCCCACACCCGGCGGCCGGCCGCCGCCCGCCGCCGAGCCGGGCGGCACACTGCTGGTCGTCGCCCCGCGGGCCCCGGGCGCCGAGCTGCTGGGCCTCGCCGGCCGGCACGGTCTGCGGCTGCGCCCGCTGACGGCGGACGACGACATCGACGCCCTGGTGGAGGAGGTGGCCCCGGCCGCCGTCGCCTGGGACACGGCGGCGGCCGGGCCCGGCGCCTGGCCGAGCGCCCAGCACCTGCACGACCATCCCCGGCTGCGGCACACCCCGTTCCTGCTGCTCGGCGCGGAGGGCCAGGACCTCTCCCGTACGCTCAGGGCGCTGCGCCCCGCCGGGCTGCGCCAGCCGGTGATCGCCGTCGCCGCCTCGGAGCGCTCCCGGAAGGACTGCGGCCGGCTGGTGGCGGCGGCGCTGCCCGACCATCCGCTGCGGATCGCGCCGGACGGTACGACGGCGCTGGCCCTGGTCGCCGAGGAGCCGCCCGCGCTCCTCCTCCTGGAGCGGACGCTCCCCGACATGCACGCGCTCGACGTGGTCGACCACCTGCACCACGGCGGGGAGGGCGCGCCCTGGCCCGTCGTCGTCCTGAGCGACCAGGGCTTCACCCCGGCCGACGCCCGCCGCGCGGGGCCGCACCGCGCGCTTCTGCTGCTGGACCACGCGGTGCTCGGCCCCGAGGGCGCGGCGGCGCTGCTCAGCCGTACGGCGCGGGAGGGCGCGCCCTGCCCGGCCCGCTCCCGTACCCCGGTGAACGCCGCGCTGGTCTTCCTGTACGAGCACTACCGGCACCGGATCTCGCGCTGGCAGATCGCGGAGGCCGCCGGGATCAGCGCCGACCATCTGGGCCGGCTGTTCCACCAGCGGTACGGGATGACGGTGTGGGAATACCTCACGCGGCTGCGGGTCCAGCGGGCGGGGATCCGGCTGCGGCACAGCGGCGACTCCATCAACAGCGTCGCCAGGTCGGTGGGGTTCCGTGACCGCGCCTACTTCAGCCGGGTGTTCCGCCGGGTCACCGGCGAGGCGCCGCACGCCTTCCGCAGCCGGGGCCCCGAGGAGCGCGTGGGCTGACGGCCGCTGCCCGCGGTGTCACCACAGGGCGTGCGGGGCCGCGGTGGTGCGGTGTGCTCCTTGAACGGGTGAACGACGCCGGCGCCTAGAAAACCTCTGTGGCGAGGACGAGCGTCACCTCCACCGGGGCGCCGGACGGCAGGCTCGCCACGCCGACGGCCGTACGGGCCGGGGGCGGGCCCGCCAGGAGTGCGCGGATACGGGCGCTGGCGCCGTCGGCGACCCTGCTGTGCGCGGTGAAGGCGGGCGTCGCGGCGAGATGGACGGTCATGGAGACCGCCGGGCCGAGCCGCACTCCCGCCCCGGCCGCCGCCGCCCGGCCCGCCTCGACGGCGCGCTCCGCGGCGAGCGCGGCCAGCGGGACGGCGTCCTCGGCGGAGAGGTCCGCGCCGAGCGTCCCGGCCGCGAGGACGGCGCCGCCGGCCCGCGGGGTCATCCCGGCGGTGAAGACCAGTCCGCCCGCCACGCGCGCGGCGGCGTAGTCGCCCGCGGGGACGGGCGCGTCCGGGACCGTGCGGCTCACCGGCCCGGCTCCGTGTCGCAGGACGTGAGGACCTCGTGTCCGGTCCCGGTGATCAGGACGGTCGCGGAAAAGCCGATTCCTGCGGTGTCCCGCAGCCGGAGCGTGGGGACGACGTGGACCACCATGCCGGGGGCGAAGAGGCGCCGTTCGTTCTCGCCGAGGGAGAGCAGGTGGCCCTCGCCCCAGTCCGGCGCGAAGGCGATCCCGACGGAGTAGCCGCTGCGCTTGCGGTAGGTGTGGGCGAGGCCCGCGTCCGCGATGGCCGCCTTGCACGCCGCGTGTGCCGCCGCCGGGGAGCCGCCGGGCACGACCTCGGCCAGGGCCGCGTCCCTGGCCGCCGCGCAGGCCGGGGCCATCGCCGCGGCCTCACCGGTCAGCGCGCCGGTCCATACGGTGTGCATGAGGGGCGCGTTGTAGCGTCCCGTGGTCGCGGACATCTCCAGCAGGACGGCCTCGTTCGCGCCGATGACCCGGTCGGTCCAGCTCGCGTGGATGGTGCCGGCGCGCGGCCCCGAGGCGACGAACGGCTCCATGCCGAAGTACTCGGAGCCGGACGCGATGAGCCCGCCGAACGCGGCGGCGGCCACGTCGCGCTCGGACGCGCCGGGGACCGCGGCGGCGGCCGCCGCGGCCATGCCCGCGTTGGTGCTCCGCGCGGCCGCCCTGATCTGCTCGATCTCCAGGGGCGACTTGATGAGGCGGGCCGCCGCCAGCGCGTCGTCGATGTGGGTCACCCGGGTGCCCGCGGCCTCCAGCAGGCCGCCGAGGCGCAGGAAGGGCTCGGGCGGCAGGAACCAGGAGCGGGCCTCGACCCCGACCGCCCGTGCGCCGGGGGCGAGTTCGGCGAGGAGGGCGGCCGTGGCCAGGACGGGGTCGGAGCTGTCCGGGTAGCCGGTGATCCGTTCGAAGTAGGTGGTCCCGGCGGCGTTGACGGTCTCGGTCTCCCGCATGAGCAGGGCCGCCTCGCCGTCGGCGGTGACGATCAGACACTGGTACGTGTAGTAGCCGGGCGTGGCGTGACCGGAGAGGTAGCAGACGTTCTCCGGGGTGTGCACGACGACGGCGTCGAGCTCCTTCTCCTTGAGCGTGGCGCGCAGCGCGGTGAGCCGCCGGTCGTACTCAGTCGCGGGAAAGACGGGGGGCATGGAGGGCTCCTGGGGTGGTGTGGCCGGGGTGCGGGGCAGCGGGCGCGGGTGCGGGGGCCGGCGGCGCGGTGACGGAGATACGGGTGAGCGGGGGCGGCGGCGGGTCGCCCAGCAGATCGGTGCGCAGATCGCCGAGGTACGGCAGCCCGCGCCGTACGGCGGCCGTCCGCGGGGCGGAGACGGTCACGACGCGCAGCTCGCTCACGTCGTCGGCGCAGCGGGCCAGCGGCCGGCCGTCGGGGCCCCATGCCCCGCTGCGGCCGAAGTAGTGCTCCCCCGCGAGCTCGCCGACCGCGTTGACGACCAGGACGCAGACGGTGTTCTCGACCGCCCGCGCCGGGTGGTAGACGCCGTAGCGGTACTCGGTCGGTCCGGTGGCGAACGCCGATGCGAACAGGACGGCGTGGGCGCCGGCCCGGGCGTAGGCGCGGGTCAGTTCGGGGAAGCCGGCGTCGTAACAGATGCCGAGCCCGACCGAGACCCCGCTGTCCTCGATCAGGACGAGTCCGGTGCCGGGGTCGAAGGCGTCGCGTTCGCCCTGCCACAGGTGGGATTTGCCGTAGTGGCCGCGGACCGTGCCGTTCGGGTCGAGGACGAGCAGGGCGTTGTGCGGCCGGCCCGCCGTGGCGACGGCGGAGCCGAGGAGGACCCAGACGCCGGCCGTGGCCGCCGCCCGCGCGAGGGGCGCGAGCGGGGAGCCGGGGGCGGGCGCCGTGCCGTCCGGCGGCGGTGCGAGGGACCAGCCGCCGGGGTCGGCGGCGATCGACTCGGGGTCGTATCCGCAGGCGAACAGCTCGGGCAGGGCCAGGACGCGGGCTCCGCGCCGCCCCGCCTCGGCCGTCAGCCGGGCGGCCAGGGCGAGGTTGGCGGGGAGGTCGCCGGGGGTGCTCGGCGCCTGGCCGAGGGCGATCCTCAGCTCCATACCGACCCCTCCCCGGAGCCGGAGCCGGAACGGGAGCGGGAACCGGTTCCGCCCGCCGTGCCGAGCGCCTCGGTGAGGATCGCCCGGTAGAGACCGACGGAGGCGAGCAGTTCGTCGACGGCGATGTGCTCGTCGACGGCGTGCATCACGTCGAGCCGGCCGGGCCCGCAGACCAGGGCCGGCACCCCCGCCGCCCTGAAGTGCGTCATGTCGCAGTTGACGGTGAGGCCGCCGAGGCTGTCGTCGGCGCCCGCCGCCGCCAGTGCCCGGCGGCACAGCGCCACGAAGGGGTGGTCGTCGGGGGTCTCGGAGGGGCCGCCGGTACTGGGGGCGCACGCGACGACGGACGCGCTCGCGCCGTGCCCGCCGTCCGCGCCGCCCGCGTTGAACTCCGCGAGGACCGCGTCGACCTCCGCGAGCACGGACTCCTGGGTCTCGCCGGGCAGCAGCCGCCGGTCCAGGGTGATCCGGCAGCGTTCGGGTACGGCGTTGGGTGCCTCGCCGCCCTCGATCAGTACGGGGGTGCAGGTGGGCGCGCCGAGCAGCGGGTGGCCCCGGGCGGCGAGGGAGCCGGCGTACCGCTCCAGCAGGGTGATCACGGTGGCGGCGGCGGTCACCGCGTTGACGCCCTGGGCCGGGGTGGCGGCGTGCGCGGCCCTGCCGACGACCTCGACGACCGGGCGGACCGAGCCCTTGTGCGCGGTCAGCAGCCGCATCCCGGTGGGCTCCCCGACGATGACGGCGTCGGGCAGCCTGCCCTCACCGGCCAGCAGGGGTACGAGATGGCGGGCGCCCAGGGAGTCGCCCTCCTCCTGTGACACGGCGGAGAAGACGATCTCCCCGTGTACGGGGCCCGTACCGGCCTCGGCCGCCCGTGCCACCTCGATCGCGGCGCACGCCATGGCGGCCAGCGGCCCCTTGGCGTCCGCGGTGCCCCGGCCGTACAGCTTGCCGTCGCGCAGGGTGGGGGCGAACGGCGGGCTGGTCCAGCCGCCGCCCGCGGGGACGACGTCCAGGTGCGAGTTGAGCATGAGGACGGGCCCGCCGGCGCCGAACCTGCGGCGCGCGGTGAGGTTGACGCGCCCGGGGGCCAGCTGTTCGGTCTCCACCGCGAAGCCGGCGCCGGAGAGTACGGCGGCGAGGAGGGCGGCGGTGGACTCCTCCTCGCCGGTCGGGGTGGTGGAGTCGCAGGCGACCATGGCGGTGAGGAGCGCGGTCACGTCCACGGTGGTGCCGGACGTGAATCGTCCACGGGGAGTGGTGCGGGTGGTGCTCATGTCGAGAACGTCCTTGCTCGGTCCGGAGGGCTCAGGAGGTGTGCGCGGGCCGTGCCCACGGGGGTCAGTGCCGCCGGGTCCACACCGACCCGTACGCCGAGACCCGCGCCGTCCGGCAGCCGGACGGCGCCCCGGTGGAGGGTGAGGCCGTCGGTGACGTCGTGCGCGAGGTGGGCGCAGCCCCAGAGTTCGGCCACCTCGATACCGAGGCCGGCGGCGAGGTGGGCGGTGGTCGCGCAGCCCAGGCGTCCGCAGTCCATCTGGCCGAGGCCGACGGCGAGGCCACGGGAGCGGGCCGCGCCGACGGCCGCCGCCAGCGCGTCGACGGTGCCCGCCTTCTCCAGCTTGAGGTGGACGCCGTCGGCGGCGCCCGCGTCGGCGAGGGCGTGCACCGAGGCCGCGTCGCGCACCGACTCGTCGGCCCAGACGGGCACGGGCGAGCCGACGCGTACGGCGGCCATCGCCGCCAGGTCACCGGGCGGGGTGGGCTGTTCCAGCCAGGCGACGCCGTGGCCGGCGAGCCACCGGACGGCGGCGCGGGCGGTGACCACGTCCCAGCCGCCGTTGGCGTCGGCGGCGAGCGTGACCGTACCGGCGCCGGTGACCCGGTCGACGGCGCGGCGTACGGCGGCCACCCGGGCCCGGTCGCGGTCCTGGTCGCCGCCGACGCGGATCTTGACCCGGCCGAAGCCGGCCCGGGCGGCGGCGGTCGCGAGCGCGGCGGCCTCCTCCGGTGTGCCGAATCCGATCGGGGCGTGGGTCGGCAGCGGCGGGTGCGCGGGGAGTACGGGCACGGACGCGGAGGCCGGTCCCGTACGGACGGCTGCCGCGCCCGGACCGTCCTCCCGGCCGTCCGTCCCGTCCGGCTTGCCCGGCTTGCCCGGCGCCGTCAGCGTCGCCCACAGCGACAGGCCACGGGAGCGGGCCACCGCGTCGCGCCAGGCGATGTCCAGCAGCGCGGCGGCCGGCGGGCAGTGGGCGGCCAGGCCCGTGGCGAGCGCGGCGGGGTCGTCCCAGGCCGGGGTACCGGCCGGGGGCAGCCCGGCCAGCGCGGCGGCGATGGATCCGGCCGTGTGGTGGGTGGCGTACGCGCCGTTGCCCCGGGTCTCGGCCCAGCCGGTCCCTCCGTCGGCGAGCCGCACGCGGAGGAAGACCTCCGTCAACTCCGCCGTATCGACGGCATGGTGACGGAGCTTCAGGCGCAGGGGCAGCCCGACGACTCCGTACGCGGCGCCGGTCACCGCCGCCGGGGCGGCGGTCACGCGGGGTCCAAGGAGCCCACGACCTCGATGACGCGGTCGAGCGCCGCGTCCCACACGGTCTCCTCCTGGGCGAAGCAGAGCCGCATCCGTCCGGTGCCCGCGAGGCCGAACTGGTAGCCGGGGTTGACGACGACTCCGGCGTGCTCCTTCAGCGCGAGGGCCACGGCCTGGTCGCTCGCGCCGGTCAGGACCTCGGGGAAGAGGTACGCCGTGCCGTAACTCGCGTTGACCCTCAGCACGGAGGAGGCGTTGATCTTCCTTACGGTGGTGTCGCGCAGCGCCTGGTACTCCACGAGCCGCCGGTCGAGGAAGTCGCCGTCCTCCGCGATCCAGCGCGCCAGCAGGTGCTGCGCGTAGGCGGGGGCGCGCAGCGCGGTGCAGGACTGTACGTCCTCCATCGCGTCGACCAGCGCGGTGGGCGCGACCGCGACGCCGAGCCGGTATCCGGACAGGGACTCGGTCTTGGAGGGGCCGAGCAGGGTGACCGTACGTTCGGCCATGCCGTCGAAGGCGGCGAGGTGGTGGAAGCGCTCGCCCTCGTACACCAGCCGGCAGTACAGCTCGTCGGCGATGACGGTGAAGTCGTGGCGGCGGGCGGCGTCCGCGATCGCCTCGATCGTCTCCTCGCCGTAGATGGCGCCGGTCGGGTTGTTGGGGTGCGAGAAGACCATCAGGCGCGGTCCCTCGGCGGCGGCGTCCTCCAGCGCCTGGAGGTCCAGGGTGGGGCGGGTCCTGGCGCCGCCGGTGGACTCGTCCGGCCAGATCATCGGGATGCGGCGGACGCGGGCGCCGAAGTAACGCAGCATCCGTTCGGTGGAGAGGTAGTCGGGGTCGGGGAGCAGGACGAGGTCGCCGGGCGAGAGAATCGCGGCGAGCGCGGTGAACAGCGCGCCCTGGGTGCCGGGGGTGAGGATGACGTCGGCGGGCCCCGCGGCGGGTATGCCGAGTCCGGTGGAGACGTTGTGGGCGACGGCCTCGCGTACGGCGTGGTCGCCTCGGTAGGGGGTGTACGTCATGCCGTCGCCGCCCGCGGCGGCGGTGAAGGTGGGCAGCGCCCACTCGGGTGCCGGGAAGCGGTGGGTGTCGGCGTAGGTGGCGTCGAGGAGGTGGTCGGGCCCCGGGCCGTTCTCCAACTGGCGTTCGGCGTCGCGTACGGACATCCCGAGCCGTTCGGTGTGTTCGGGCAGGGAGAGTCGGGCGATGGCCTCGGGCTGGTGGATCACGATCTGGTTCCTCACTGTCGCGTGTGTGTGCGGGGGGGGGTACGGGGGGGGAGTTGACGCGGGCGGGGCGGCGGGTCAGCCCCGGTCCGAAAGGGTGGCGGGCTGGTGGTCGATGGATCCGGTCAGTACGCCGAGGCCGCCCAGCACATGGGCGCGGGTGAGCGCGGCGGACTGTTCGGCGTCGCCGCCGAGGAAGGCGTCGAGGATGGCGGTGTGTTCGTCCACGGAGGTCTGCGCGCGGTGGGCGTCCGCCAGGTAGAGCGCGACGTAACGGTCGCTCTTCGCCCGTAGTTGGTCGAGCGCGGCGAGCGTGGCGGGCATCGCGGCCAGTGTGTAGAGGGCGTCGTGGAACTGCCGGTCGAGCAGCCGTACCTGGGCGGTGTCGCCGAGCGAGACGGCGATGCGCTGGCGTTCCAGCAGCAGGCCGAAGTCGGCGGCCAGGGAGCCGCGTTCGCCGAGCTCCGCCTGGGCGGCGGCCGCCGCGAGCACGCTCTCCAGGGCGGCGCGCCCGTTGTAGATGTCCCTGGCGTCCGTGACGGAGACCTCCGCGACCACGGACTTCTGGTGCGGGCGGTCCACGACCAGGTGCTCGGCGGCCAGGCGGGACAGGGCGTCGCGCAAGGGGCCGCGGCTGATGCCGAGTTCACCGGCGAGGGCTTCCTGGCTGAGCTGTTCGCCGGGGGCGAGGACACCGGTGAGGATGCGTTCGCGCAATTGCTGGTAGGCCCAGTCCTGCTTGCGCAGGCTCCAGGGGGCGTGGGGGCGGGTCGTGTGGAGGCGTCCCGGAGGGGGCGGGGTGGTCATGGTCCCACTCTCCGGGGATCCGAGTCTCCGAGGATCTGCTCGAAGAAGACGCGGGTGCGTTCCCGCCGGGGCGTGGTGAAGAGGGTTTCGGCGGGTCCGTCCTCGACGATCCGGCCGTCGGCCATGAAGACGACGCGGTCGGCGCTCTGCCGGGCGAAGCCCATCTCGTGGGTGACGACGACGATGGTCATGCCGCTGTCGGCCAGGTCCCGCATGACGGCGAGCACTTCACGGGTGAACTCGGGGTCGAGGGCCGAGGTGGGCTCGTCGAAGAGCATCAGCTCCGGGCTCATCGCGAGGGCGCGGGCGATGGCGACGCGCTGCTGCTGGCCGCCGGAGAGTTCGTACGGATAGTGGTCGCGGCGCTCGGCGAGCCCCACCCGCTCCAGCAGGGTGTGCGCCTCCTCCCTGGCTCGCTGCCGGGGGACGCCCCGGACCCGGACGGGGGCGAGCGCGACGTTCTCGGTGGCGGTGAGGTGCGGGAAGAGGTTGAACTGCTGGAAGACCATGCCGATCCGGCCGCCGACCGAGCGCGGCGTGGAGCCGGCCTTCGACAGCAGCTCGCCCTGGAAGCCGACACTGCCGGTCTCCAGCGGTTCGAGGCCGGCCAGGCAGCGCAGCATGGTGGACTTCCCGGCCCCCGAGGGACCGAGGACGGCGACGGTCTGGCCGGCCGGGATGGTCAGGTCCACCGCGCTGACCACGGCGTTGCCGTGGTAGCTGCGGCCCAGGTTCTCCGCCACGAGGACGGTCCTTCCCCTGGTGGTCACGGCGGCGCCCGGTGCGGTGGTGCTCATGGCGGTGCCCTTTCCGGTTCGGGTTGTGGCTGTGCGGCCGGTCGCTTCGGCGTCGGCGGCCGCGGCCGTGTCGGCGGCGGTCGCCCGGCGCGCGGCCGTCATCGGGCCGCCGGGTCGAGGGCCGCCGTGGAGCCGGGGGCGGGGTCCTTGGCGCGACGTGCCGAGGCGCGCCGGCTGACGTCGAGCCGTCGCTCCACCTGGCGCAGGACGAGGGTGAACACCGTGGTCAGGACGAGGTAGTGGACGGCGGCGGCGCCGAGGGATCCGACGTAGTCGAAGTCGGCGGCGGCCTGCCGCTGGGCGGTGAGCATCAGGTCCTGGACGCTGACGACGGAGGCCAGCGCCGAGGTCTTGAGCATTCCGATGAACTGGTTGCCGGTGGGCGGCAGGATCAGCCGGGTCGCCTGCGGGAGGACCACCCAGCGCAGGATGCCCGTCTCGGAGAGTCCGAGCATGTGGGCGGCCGTGCGCTGGCCCTTGTCCACGCCGAGCAGTCCGCCCCGTACGATCTCCGCCATGTAGGCGACCTCGTTGAGGCTGAGCGCGATGACGGCGCAGGTGAACGGGGACAGGCTCAGCCCCCACAGCGGGAGCACGTTGAAGACGAAGATGAGCTGGAGCAGCACGGGTGTGCCGCGGAAGAACCAGATGTAGGCGTCCGCGAGCCACCGCAGCGGGGCGAATCGGACCCCCTTGACCAGGGCGAGCAGTACACCTCCCGCGATGCCCAGGGCCATCGAGAGGACCGTCAGCACGAAGGTCAGCAGGGAGGCGGTGAGGAAGTCGGTGGAGACCGCCTTGTCCAGGAATCCCGTCACGACCCACCGGCCGGGGTGGAGGTGGCGGGGGACGCCTCGGCGGAGGCGGTGAGGTAGTCGGAGGACTTGGGCAGTTCGTACGTGGCCATGAGTGCGGCGTAGTCACCGCTGCGGACGAACCGGTCCAGCGCCTTTCTGACGGCGGTCGCGGTCGCGGTGTCCCCCTTGCGGACGGCTATGCCGATCCTCGTCTCGTTCTTGAAGGTCGCCGCGAGGGTGAAGGTGCCCTTGGTCCCGGCGAGGGTGGCCGCCGCGCCCGGGGTGGAGGTGTCGAAGGCGTCGGCGCGGCCGCTCCGGACGGCGAGCATCGCGTCCTGGTTGTTCGGCAGGGACATGATCTTCATCGGCGCGCGGCCCTGTTTCCTCAGGTCCTTGTTGTACGCGTTCATGTACGTCTCGCCGATCGCGCCCCGGGTGACGGCGACGGTCCTGCCGGAGAGGTCCTCGGGCACCCGGGAGATCTTCTTCGGGTTGCCCGACGGGGTGAGCAGGGTCTCCCCGATGATCATGTAGGGAACGAAGTCGACCTGCTTCTCGCGCTCGGGCGTGATGTACATGGCCGAGTTGATGATGTCGGTCCGTTTGCCGGCCAGCGCCGGGATGAGTCCGTCGAAATCGATGTCCAGGGGCTTGGGCTTCAGCCCCATCGACTTCGACAGGGCGGAGATCATGTCGATGTCGAAGCCCTCAAGATCGCCGTTGGCCGCCTTGGACTCGAAGGGCGGGAAGGTGGCCGCCGTGCCATAGGTGAGGGTGCCGGACGAGGCGAGGTTCTCCGGGGGTGCGACCTCGGCCGGCCCCGCCGGCGCCGCCGGCCCCGATCCGCCGCAGGCGGACAGGGCGGCCATCAAAACAACAGCCGTGCACACCGCGGCTGTTCGCGTGGTTCCAACTCTCACCGGACTGCTCCCTACTGGCGTTCTCCCTGTTCAGGAAGGTCTGTAAACAGTTGCCAGTCACTGTCGCCGCGGCCCGGGTCCGGCCGGTTGCGCTTCCGTTAAACCAAGGTTTCCGGTCACCCCGCGCTCATCCGGTCACCCGGCGTGACCGGATCCGGTCGGTTCGGCCGTACGGGTTGTCGCCGTGTGCGCGTGTGTGTCGCGGGCGTCAGCCGGGGCGGTGGGCGCGGTCCGGCGAAGAGACTCGACGGCGTGACGGATACTCAAGCATCCCGGGGCGAGGACGAGACGCTGCGCCTGATCGGGCAGGAGTGGGGGCGGGCGTCCGCCGCCCCCGCCGCGTGGCGGGGCGCGCTGCCCGTCGACCCGGATCTGGGCAGCTACCCCGAGCCCGAGCAGATCGTGCCGCCGCGCTTCGGCAGGTTCGTCCATGTCACCACGGTCGGCGGACCGCCGGGGGCGGTGGTGGGGCCGAGCCGGAAGGAGCCTGCCCCGGCCGGCGGGTTCGGTGCGCGGCTGCGCCGGGCCGTGCTGGGCGCGCCGCTGCGGTCCACGGCGGTCGTGCGGGAGCGGATGCGCAAGGTGGTGGCGCTGCCGGTGCTCTCGGCGGACGCGCTGTCCTCGGTGGCGTACGGACCCGAGGCGCTGCTCGCGGTGCTGGTGCTGGGCGGCACGGCGGGGCTGGCCTACTCGGTGCCGGTGTCGCTGGCGATCGTCTTCCTGATGCTGGCGGTGGGGCTGTCGTACCGTCAGACGATCCGCGCGTACCCGCACGGCGGGGGCTCGTACATCGTCGCGACGGACAACCTGGGGCGGATCCCGGGGCTGGTGGCGGCGGCGGGGCTGATGACGGACTACATCCTCACCGTGGCGGTCTCGGTGTCGTCCGGGATGGCCGCGGTCACCTCGGCGATCCCCGGCCTCTCCGGGGACGTGGTGCCGATCGGGGTGCTGGTCATCGCCGTACTGCTGGCGGGGAACCTGCGGGGGGTCAGACAGGCGGGGGCGCTGTTCGCGGCGCCCACGTACGCCTTCATCGTCGCCATCTCGGCGCTGGTGGCGTTCGGGCTGTACGACGCGGCGGGGCGCGACTTCACCCCCGTTCCGCATCCGCCGCTGCACGCGGTGGAGGGGGTGGGGCTGCTGCTGGTGATGCGGGCGTTCGCGTCGGGGTCGACGGCGATGACCGGGATCGAGGCGATCTCCAACGCCGTCCCCGCGTTCAAGCCCGTCCCCTGGCGCAACGCGCGCACGACGCTGTCCTGGATGATCGGACTGCTGATCGCCCTGTTCGCGGGCACGATCGCGATGGTCCATCTGGAGGGGGTCGTCCCCCGGTCGGACGAGACGGTGCTCTCCCAGCTCGCGCACCACAGTTTCGGCTCCGGCGGGATGTACGTCTTCACCCAGGCGGCGACGGCGCTGGTGCTGCTGCTCGCGGCGAACACCGCGTACAACGACTTCCCCCGGGTGCTCTTCCTGCTGGCGCGCGACAACCACGCGCCGCGCATCTTCCTGCGGCTGGGCGACCGGCTGGCGTTCAGCAACGGCATCATCGTGCTCTCCGTGGCGGCTGCGCTCGTCTATGTGGCGTTCGACGGCAACACGGCGACGCTGATCCCGCTGTACGCCGTGGGGGTGTTCCTCGCCTTCACCCTGTCGCAGAGCGGCATGGTGGTGCACTGGTGGCGCGGACGGGACCGGCACTGGCGCAAGAGCCTCGCCTTCAACGCCACCGGCGCCGTGCTGTCGGCGCTCGTCTTCATCACGGCGGGCATCACCAAGTTCACCGAGGGCGCGTGGCTCGCGATCCTCACCGTCGGGGTGTTCCTGCTGGTGACGACGCGGATCCACCGCCACTACGCGCAGGTGACGGAGGCGCTGCGGCTGCGGCCGCAGCAGATCGAGATCCCGAGCCGTACGATCGCGCCCCTGCCCAACGGGGAGCCACGGCCGGCGAAGAAGGCAGCGGACGCGCGGGACGCGGAGCGTACGGAGAAAGCGGGGAGCGCCGAGAACCCCGAGAGCGCTCCGGACGCGGAGCCGGAGGAGTCCCCCGAGGAGATCCGCCATCTCTCCGTCGTGGCGCTGGACTCGCTGCACCGGGCGAGCATGCGCGCCCTGGCCTACGCCGCCTCGCTCCAGCAGCCGGTCCTCGCACTGCACGTCAGCCCGAGCGACGAGGACGCCGAGCGGTTCCGCGCGGCATGGCTGCTGTGGGGCGACCATCTGCCGCTGCGGATCATCGTCTCCCCGTACCGTGCGATCGTCACCCCCCTGATCAGTTATGTGGAGTCGCTGCATCGGCAGCGACCGGATCTGACCATCACCGTCATCATCCCGGAGATCGTCGTACGCCATTGGTGGCACCGCGTTCTGCACAGCCGGCTGGCGGGGCGGCTGCGGCGCGCGCTCCGGCCGCTGCCGAAAATCGTGGTGACCACGGTCCCCTTCCACGTCCCTGACGGACGGTCGGCCTAGAACGGACATACGGAATGAAGTATCAAACTACTGTCCCAACTGGTTGATTTGTCGATCTATGCCTAAAGTTGGCCTCGGCATAGCCCAGAAAGGGCGATGGCATCTACATGAGGAGCCCACCATGCTTTCTCAGACCATGAGGCCGACGGAAATCACTCTGGACACCGACGCGTTGGGTACGGCGATGGCCGAACCCGAGGCACCCTTGAGCGACGCCCCGGTGTACGCGCCGGAAGCCGCCGGCGTTCTGCTGCTGCTGGCCCTTCTGTCCCCGAAGGAGCCCAAGGAGCCGAAGGGCCGATGAGCCCCGACCGGTCGCAGACCTCCTATCAAGAATCAGCGGCCGGCCTGGCACGACGTGCCCTCGGCGCCCTTCGGGGCGCCGGGGGCACCGCCATGGTCGCCGAACACGTCGAGAGCGCCCCGGACCCCGGCGCGGCGCTGGCCGCCATCAGGATCCTCGGCGCGGACGCCCTCGCCCCCGCCCTGCTCGCCGGAGCCCCCGTGCACCCCCGGGACGCGGAGGCGGTCGCACTGGCCTTCACCGCCCTGCCGCCCGCACGGGACGTCACCCCGCCGCCGCCCGCCGGGCCCGCGAACCCCTGGCTGATGGCCTGGCGTGACTGGGGCACCGTCACCCTGCTGGCCGTGCTGTCCGGTGAGGCCGACGCAGGCAGGGGCCGGGGAACCGACGGGCGGCTCACGGTGGTCCAGCCCGCCCCTCCCCCGCCCGCGGGACCGGCCGCGGCGGACGGCGACGCCTGGGCCGCCTGGTCCGTGACGATGGGACAGCTCTCCACCCTCGCCCTGCCGGGCCTCGACGGCCCGGTGCACGACGCGGCGCGCAGCTCCCCGCTCGGTCTGGCGCGCGGGGCGACCCGCGCCGTACTGCGCCGGGACTACCCGACCGCCGCCCGGATCGTCCGCTGGCTCGCCTGGCTGCACAGCGACGGGGTACGGACACCGCTCGACCCGGTGCCGCTCGTGGAGCACATCTCCCTGCTGGCGGGCGGCGACCGGCTCGCGCTGGACACCGCGATCGCCCGCAGGCTGCTCACCGTATGAACTCCGGTGGCCCCGGCCGCCGCCCGCCCCGCACCCCACCGAACCGCCCCGATCGGACCGAGACCCGATGGCCATGTCCGTCACACAGACCGCCCACCGCGTCAGCCTGCGGGCCCTGCGCTGGCTCCACACCCACCGCGAGCACGGCGCGCTCCCGCCCGACACCACCGCCGAACTCGCCGAGCCCGACACCGTCTACAAGCCGCTGGGCGAGACCGCGCTCGCCGCCTCGCTGGTCCTGCGGGAGGCGGTGGCCGGCAGTACGGAGCTACGGCTCGCCCGCGAACTGCTGGACTTCACCTGGAAGCAGCTCGGCGGCGGGGACATGCTCCATGAGCGGCTGCTGCGCTATCCGCTGATGAGCGATCCGCTGGAGACGTACGCGCACTTCGCGCGCAGCGGCTACCGCCATGACGAACTGGACCGGCTGCTCACCCACACCACCTCGCTGCGCTCGGCGCGCGCCATGGAGATGGTGCCCAACCGGCGCCTCGCCGTCGCCAACGCGGCGCGCATCAGCGGCTTCGACGGGGGCGGGCGCGCCGCCGACTGGGCCCGGCTGACCCGGGAGACCTGGCTGGGCGCACTTCCCGAGCCGTGGCTCATCGACTGGATGACCGCGTACAACATGACGCACACCGTCTTCCACATCACCGACTGGGGACGTCTCCCCGGCGACCTCCCCGCCGATCTCGCCGGCTACCTCGGCCGCTGGCTGCCGGCCTGGATCGACATCTGGGCCGAGATCGGCGAATGGGACCTGGTGGCCGAGCTGATGATCGTGGGCAGTTGTCTGCCCGAGCCGCACATCGACCCGGCCGACTGGGCGCGGCTCGCCGCCGTCCAGCAGGAGGACGGGCTGCTGCCCAGGGACGGCACTCCTCTCGAAGGCGGCCCGGGCGAACGCTTCGAGACACATCACCACACCACCGTGGTGGCGGCCGTCGCGGGCACCCTCGCGGTCGCGCGCTCCCTCGGCGGCGACCGGTGAGCGAACCGGTGACCGCTGTCCGGCCGGCGGACGGCGACGGCGAGCGTGAACCGCCGGTGTGGGCGCGCGCCCCCGCCGCCGCGCTCGCCTCGGCGGCCTCCGGCGCCTGCGCGGTGGTGGTGGCGCTGCGCCGGGGCGAAGAGCGGGCCGTCGTACCGTACGGCACCACCGCGTCCGGCGGCGGCGCGCCGGTCACGGCGGACACCCGGTTCGAGATCGGGTCGCTCACCAAGTGCTTCACGGCGCTGCTCCTCGCCGAACAGGCCGCCAGGGGCGAGGTCGCGTACGGCGATCCGCTGGCCCGCTTCCTGCCGCCCGCCGTGCTGCCCCAGCAGCGCGGCGGCCCCATCACCCCGCTCCATCTGGCGACGCACACCGCGGGGCTGCCCCGGCTGCCGCCCGGTCTGCTCGCCGGGGCGGCGGCCCAGTGGTTCTCCAACCCGTACGCCGCGTTCTCCACCGACGACCTGCTGCGCTCCCTCGCCAGGACCCGGCCGCACGCCCGCCCCGGCGAGCGGGTGCGGTACTCCAACTTCGGTGTGGGGCTGCTCGGTCACCTCCTCACCCGGGCGGCCCCGGGCGGCCCCGGGTACGGGGAACTCCTCGCGGAGCGCGTCCTCGACCCCCTCGGCCTGCGCCGTACCGGCGGCGACCCTGACCTTCCGCAGGCCACCGGGTACTGGCACGGCAGAGCGCGCCCTTCCTGGCGGATCCCCGGTCTCCCGGGCGCGGGCGCGCTCCGTTCCAGCGCGCCCGATCTACTGGCCTTCCTCGACGCCTTGGCGGAGGGGCCGGCGCGCGGCACGGCGGACGGGCCTCTCGGTACGGCGCTCGCGGAGGCGGTACGGCCCCGGCTCGCCCTGCGCGGCGGCACCCGGCGGCTGGCGCTCGTCTGGAACATCCGGGTCCGGCCGGACGGAGCGGTGTACCACCACTCCGGCGGCACCCGGGGCTTCACCGCCTTCGCCGGCTTCGTCCCGGACCGGCGCACCGCCGTGGTCGCGCTGGCGAACACCACCCCGGCCGTCGACCAGGCGTTCCTCCAGCGCGCCTACACCACCCTGGTCACCCTCCACGAATGAACGGCCCAGGAGCGGTGCGCCCGTTCATCCCGTGGGCTCGGGGAGGTCCGGGCCCACCGTGAGCGTCACCGTCCCCGAGGCCTCCGCGTCCGCCGGGGCGGGGTCCATCCCGGGGAACCGCGCGGCCAGGGTCCCCGCCTGATCCGCGAGCCCCTCGGGGTAGGTGAGGGAGGAACGGTCGGCCGGTGCGGGGGCGTTGCCGGTGGCGGCGATACGGAAGCCGAGCGCCCGCAGCCGGTCGGCGGTCTCGCGGGCCCTGCCGGGGACGCCGGTGCCGTTGAGGACGGTCACCGCCACCGTGCCCGCGGCCGGGGGCAGCGGCGGCGTCGCCGCTTCGAGCCGCGCGCGGGTCAGCTCCCGGTCGTGGGTGAGCGCGGTGAAGAGCGTCCGGGCGGCGGACGGGTGCCACAGGACGTTGGCCGTGTCGCCCGGCACATCACGCTGGCGGGGATAGTTGGGCACGGTCAGGAACGAGATCCGGTCGGTGGGCAGGCCCCGCAGGCCCGAGGCGAGTGTGTGGAGGGGAGCGAGGCCGGCCAGTTGGGGATCGGTGGTGAGCGCCCCCGTGGCGGAGTCGAGGAACCGGTAGAGCGCCGCCGGCCGGTGCAGCGCGGCCTTCGCCTTGGTGACGAGCGCCCGCATGAACTCCTGCTGGCGGCCGATCCGGCCGAGGTCCGTACCGTCACCGAGGCTGTAGCGGGCCCGTACGTACCCGAGCGCCTGTTCGTTCCTGACCGTCTGGCAGCCCGCTTCGAGATCCAGCCGGGCCTTCGCGTCGTGGATCGGCGCCGTGGGGCAGACCTCGACGCCGCCGAGGGCGTCGACCATGCCCGTGAACCCCCGGAAGTCCACGATCATGAAGTGGTCGACCCGTACCCGGGTGTTCAGTTCGACCGTTCTGATGGTGCAGGCGGCGGCCCTGGCCGTGTCACCTCCGGAGCCGCCGATCGCGAACGCCTCGTTGATCTTGAAGTGGTGGGGGGCCGAGGTGGTGCCGCCGCCCCGGTCGCAGGCGGGGATCCGTACCCAGGAGTCACGGGGGAACGAGACCACCGTGGCCCACCGGCCGCTGCCACCGACATGCAGCAGCATCAGTGTGTCGGACTGCATCGAGGTCAGTCCGCCGCCGTAGGTGTCACCGGCCCCCGCCCGGCTGTCCGAGCCGATGACCAGGATGTTCTCGCCGCCCTGGGTGGCGCGTGGCCGGTTGTCGCCGAGTGCTCCGGACACGCCCGCGCCGTGGATGTTGCCGCTGAGCCGGGTGTAGATCCAGCCTCCCGCGGTGGCCGCGCCCAGGACGACGAGCGCCGCCGCCAGCGCGAACCAGCGGCCGATCCGGCGGCGTGGGCGCGGCGCCGGCAGGTTCCACAGGCTCTTGTCGCTCGGGTTCACTGCGTCAGACTCCTCACTGCGTCACTGCGGTGTCACCGCGTCAGCGCGTCACCACGCGGACCGGCCATCAGGTCAACAGCGGAGCGGGCCCCCTGGGCACGGCCAACACCCGCGTACCTCAGCAGGCCGCCGGCGTCCACGGGCCGGTACGTCGGACGGCTCTGCCCGGTGGCCCGGCGGCCGGGCGTGCCGTGTAGTGGAAGGCGGGGTCGCCGAGTCCGGGAGAAACGATGTTCTCGAACCAGTTCACCGCGCCCCCGCGCCCGCGGCGGACCCTGGATCTGCTGCGCGCCGTGGCCAGGGTGCTGGCCGCGGCGGGGCTGGCGGTGGACGCGTATCTGCACGCGCATCTCGCGGACCGGTACGACGCCGTCTCCGCCGGTGTCGGTCAGGGCAACCTGTTCCGTGCCGAGGCCGGCCTCGCGGCGCTCGCGGCGCTGCTGGTGCTGGTCTGGCGCCGGGTGCCCGGCGACATCTTCGCCTGGCTGGTCGCGGCGGGCGGCCTGGCGCTCCTGCTGGTCTACCGCTACGTCGACGTGGGCGCGCTGGGGCCGATCCCCAACATGTACGAGCCCGTCTGGTACGGCGAGAAGCGGCTCACGGTGGTCGCGCAGGCCGTCGCCGTTCTCGCCACCATCTTTCTTCTGTGCACCTATCCGCGTCGCCGGGGCGGTGGCGCCCACGCGCGGCGGGAGCGCCCCGAGTGAAGGCCGGCCCTCCGCCTCGCGGAAGGGCCGGTCTCCTCCGTGTCTCAGCCCGTGAAGTGGTGGCTGCCAGGACCGGCGGCGTAGACGGCGCAGCCGTCCTCCGCCCGCAGGAAGCGGGTCTCCCCGTGGCGGACGCGCGCCGCGTCCGCGGTGGGGATCCAGACCTCCGCGGTGGTGTTGGCGGGCAGCGTGACCGTGAGCCGGAAGCTGCCGCCGGCGGCCTTCCACCGGGTGGTGACCGGTCCGTAGAGGGAGTCGTAGCGCCCGCTCGCCTCCGTCACCCCGCCGCCGGGACGGGGCCGGACGATGATCTTCCGGAAGCCGGGGGCGCCCGGTGCGATGCCCGCGATGTGCGCGTACATCCACTCCCCCACCGAGCCGTACGCGTAGTGGTTGAAGGAGTTCATCCCGGCGTCCTGGAAGGTGCCGTCAGGACGGATGGAGTCCCAGCGCTCCCACATCGTCGTGGCGCCCTGGTCGATCTGGTACCCCCAGCTGGGGAAGGTCCGCTGGAGCAGCAGCCGGTACGCGACGTCGATGTGTCCGGTGTCGGTGAGTACGGGCAGCAGCCGCGGGGTCCCGAGGAATCCCGTCGACAGGTGCCCGCCCTTGGCCTCGATGAGCTGGACCAGCCGGTCCGCGGCGGGCGCGCGCTCCGCGTCGGCCAGCAGGTCCATGGAGAGGGCGAGGACGTACGCGGTCTGGGTGTCGCCCTTGATCCGCCCGTTCGCGGAGACGTACGCGGCGCGGAAGGCGTCACGGACCGCGCCGAACAGGGTGGTGTACGGCTCCGGGTCCTTGCCCAGGACCGCGGCGGTCCGCGCGACGAGGTCGGCGCTGTGGGCGAAGTAGGCGGTGCCGATGACGTCCCTGGGCGTCTCGTCCTCGATGTTGAGCCAGTCCCCGAACCCCTCGTCGGGGCGGAGGAGTCCGCTGCTGTGCCCCTTCAGGTAGTCGAGCCACGCGAGCATCGGGTCCCAGGACTCCTCCAGCACGCGGGTGTCCCCGTACGCCTGGTAGAGCGCCCAGGGCACGGTGACCCCGGCGTCCCCCCAGCCCGCCACCCCCGCGCCGACGTTCTCCTCACCGATGTCCGGCGCGACATTGGTGAACGCGCCGTCGCTCTGCTGGCCGTCGCGCAGATCGCCCAGCCACTTGGTGAGGAAGCGCGCCGACTCCATGGTGTAGGCGGCGGTGGGGGCGAAGACGTTGATGTCGCCGGTCCAGCCGAGCCGTTCGTCACGTGCGGGGGTGTCGGTGGGTACGGAGAGGAAGTTGCCTCGCTGTCCCCAGGTGATGTTGCTGTGCAGTTGGTTGAGGAGGGGGACGTTCGTCCGGAAGTCCATGGTGAACGGCGCGGAGGTGTGGATGACCCGTCCCACCACGGCGTCGGCGGCCGGCCGGTCCCGGACGCCCGTCACCTCGACGTAGCGGAAGCCGTGGAAGGTGAAGCGCGGCTCGTACGTTTGCCTGCCGCCGCCCTTGAGGGTGTACGTGTCGGTGGCGCGGGCGGTGCGCAGATTGGCGGTGTAGAGGGTGCCGTCGGGGTTCAGGACCTCGGCGTGGCGCAGCCGTACGGTGGTTCCCGCGGCGCCGGAGACGGTCAGCCGGACCGTGCCGACCATGTTCTGGCCGAGGTCGAAGACGAAGACTCCCGGTCTGGGCTCGGTGACCTTCCGGGGCCGGATCTCGGTCTCCACCCGTGAGGGGGCGTCGATCTGGGCGACCAGAGCGGCGGGCGCCCCCTCGGCGGTGTCGACGGGCAGCCACCCCGTCGCGTCGAATCCGGGGCGCGTCCAGCCGTCGGTCTCCAGCCGGGCGTCGTACTCCTCTCCCATCACCAGATCGGCGGAGGTGACAGGGCCGGTGGCCGCGCGCCAGTCGGTGTCGGAGACCACCCGCTCGGTGGTGCCGTCGGTGTAGGTGACCTCCAACTGGGTGAGCAGTGCCGGGCGTTCGCCGTAGTTGTGCGGGCCGAACCAGGCGATGTTCCCCGCGTACCAGCCGGCGGCGACGGTGACGCCGAGCGCGTTGGCGCCGGGGCCGATCAGGGTGGTGACGTCGTACGTCTGGTACTGGACCCGTTTGCCGTAGTCGGTCCAGCCGGGCGCGAGCCGGTCCTCGCCGACGCGCTCGCCGTTGAGGTGTGCCTCGTACAGGCCGAGGGCCGTGGCGTAGAGCCGGGCCCGCGCGACCGTCTTGCGCGGGAGCCTGAACTCGCGGCGCAGTTGGGCGGCGGGGGCGTACGAGACGCTGATCCGTCCCCAGGGCCCTGATCCCCACGGGGCGAGGACCTGGGCGGCGGGCCAGGAGGCGTCGTCGTAGCCGGTGGAGGTCCAGTCGTCGGCGGGCTGCCGGTCGGTGGTGCGCCAGGTGGCGTCGGTGGGCAGGACGCGTACGCCGTCGGCGGTGGTCAGCTCCAGCAGGCCGAGCAGTCCGGCGGGGCTCTCCGTCGCGTTGACGGCCGACACGGCGATCACGTTGGCGCCGGGGCGCAGCGCGTCCGTCACCTCGGCGACGGTGGGGCGGCGCCAGTTCTCGGCGGGCCCGTCGGCGTCGGTGTGCGCGACCTGTACGCCGTTCACCAGGGCGGTGAGGCCGTCGTCGGCGGTCAGGACGAGGCGGGCGCGGGTGACGCCCGCCGGGACGTCGATCCGGGTACGGAACCAGCGGGTGGCCGCCGGGACGTTGGATCCGGGGGCGCCTTCGGGGAACCAGATCCAGGAGGCGCCGTCCATCTTGGGCGCGCCGACCAGCGCGGCGGGCGCGCCGATCCAGCGCGCCGACCAGTCGGCGGGGGCGGTCAGTCCGGTCTCCCACCAGGAGGGCTCGGACCACGCGGAGGGGGAGCCGTCGGCGCTCCAGACCCGCACGGTCCAGTGGTAGCGGGTGCGGGAGGCGAGCGCCGGGCCCGCGTACGGCACCAGGACGGATTCCGCCGAGACCACCTTGCCGCTGTCCCAGACATCGGGCCGGGACAGGCGGTGCGGGGCGGTGGCGACCCGAATCTCGTAGGCGGTCTGCCGCTGGCCGGGGCGTGCGGAGACGAAGGGCCAACTCAGCCTGGGGTGCGGGGTGTCGATGCCCAGCGGCTGACGTACGTACTCGACGGTCGGCGCGGTGACACGCAGGGCCGCCTTCCCCGCGACCGGGGCGTCGGTGGTGGCCGTGGCGGCCCGAGCAGCGGGAAGGGGCCCTACGGCCAGGGTTGTTCCCAGGACAGTTGCGGTGGTTCCGAGCAGTCGTCTTCTGCTGATCACCATGCGGCTCCGTTACGACTCGGCAATGAATCGTTTCATCTGCCCCGTGAAAGTAGGGAGCCGCGTGTGGCCTGTCAAGGGTCCTGGGGCGGAGGGGCACGCCGGCAACGGCCGTTGCTCCGGGTGCCCCACGAGGTTTCGCCCCAGGTCGTGGGCGCGCGTGCGGGGGTTCACGACGGGGCAGACATGGTCGGGAAGGGCACTACAATGCGGGTCTGCACGGGGTGAGTTCGACGACTGGGGGGAGTCGCGATGTCTTGGGACGAGCAGCGCGGAAACGGGGAATCCGGCAGAGCCGGCGGGTTCGGCGGAGCCGGGAGAAGCGGCGGTTTCGGCGGAGCCGACGGAAGCGGCGGGGCCACGGGGCCCGTCGAGTTCGGCAAGCCCGAGGAACCCGGCGGTCTCGGTGGGTACGGCGGGCCCGGTGGGTACGGCGGGCCCGGTGGATCCGGGGGCTTCACGGTGCCGCCGCCACCGACCGCACCGCCCGCCGTACCGCCGGGGCCGGCCGACCCGCTGCGCGCCGTGGCGGTGGCCCTGCTCAACCTGAGCGGTCTCGGGCTCGGTTACGCGCTGGTGCGCCGCTGGTTCGCGATGGCCGTCTGCTGGGCGGCGACCGGCGCCCTGCTGTTCATCGCCCTGCCCGCGGACCCGGACGGCGTTCCCCGCGGCCCGCTCACCGCGTACCTGGTCTTCCTGGCGCTCGCGGCGGTGCACGGCGCCGCCGGCGGGCTGCGCACCTCACTGGCCTGGCCGCCGCGGGCGCCCGTCGCCCTGGTGCTCGGACTGGTGCTGCTCGCCGCGCCTGTCGGCGGTGTGGTGCTGTACGACCGCGCGCGCGAGGAGGCCACGCAGAAGCTGCTGCTGGACCGGCTCGACGAGGCCGACCAACTGGTCGAGAGCGCGCGGATCGAGCCGTTCGCCACGGCGGAGCCCGCCCTCACCGAGGCGCTCGCCACCTACCACGACCTCCAGGCGGACCACCCGGGCTCCCGGGCCGCGAAGCGCGTTCCGAGCCGGCTCACGGCGTACTACGAGGCGGTCGGCGCCCCGTACGAGGAGAAGGACTACTGCGGAGCCATAGAGCCGCTGACCTATCTGCGTACGGTCCCGGACACGATGGACAAGAAGCGGCTCGGCCCGCTGGTCACTTGGCCCGACGACCGGCTCGCCACCTCGCTGTACGAGTGCGGGGTGGGCGACCTGGGCAAGAACGCCGCCGTCGCGCAGGACGGCGGCAACCTCGCCGAACTGCTCACCACCTTCCCGCGGTCCGGCCAGGCCGCGAAGGTCGAGCCGGCCGTCCGCACGACGATCGAGTCGACCGCCAAGGGCCTCAAGGGCTCCAGCCCGTGCGCGGCCACCGACACACTGCGGACGCTCAGGGCGCAGGCCGCCTCGCTGCCCGGACAGCGGGCGGGCGTGGCCGAGGCGCTCACCGAGGACACCGGCAGGGCGGACGCGCACATCCGGTCGGGTACGTACGCGTGCGGTGTCGAGCAGTACAAGGACGGTGACTTCGACACGGCGCTGACCACCATGAACGACTTCCTGACCGCGTACAGGCACGACAAGAACCGGGCGCGCGCCGAGAAGATCGCCATCGCCGCGGAGATCGCCCAGGACGAGCCCGCCGCGGGCAAGCGGCTGCCCACGACGGCCTCCGGCGGCTCCATCTCGGTCACGATCAAGAACGACAGCCCCGACGATGTCGAGGTCCTGTACACGGGCCCGGTCACCGGCACGATCACCCTCAAGGGGTGCGGAAGCTGCTCGCGGTACTCCACCGCGGTCAGCGCCTCGCTCACCGCCTGCAAGGGCGGCAAGAACTACCCGCAGAAGACGATCAGCCTGCCGGTCGGCACCACGTACTTCCTGCACAAGTCCAAGAGCAGCACGGCCACGTCCTCCGGCGCCGACACGGCGAAGCTCCAGCCCGGCTACATCTACACGGAGTGCGCGTACGTGGTGGAGGGCCTCGGAACCGGGTTCTAGCGTAACGGTGTGCGGGGCGCCCTCCCCGGTGAGTGTCAGCGTGCGGACGCCGGGGACGCGCCCGGTGACGCGGACCCGGTCAGCGGGGCCGGTGTGCGGAGCGGGGCCGATCCGAGCTGGTCGGCTCGATGCAGCGGGACTGGACGTGCTCGTAGATCATCGTGGTCTGCACGTCGGCGACTTCGCGGCGTTCGGTGAGGCGGTCGATGACGAAGGCGTACACGCTGTCGACGTCCGGGACAGCGATGTGGATGAGGAAGTCGTGAGCGCCCGAGGTGACGAACAGGCCGATCACCTCGGGCAGTCGCGCGGCCCACTCGCGGAACCCTTCGATGACCGGGCGGGCCGGAGGCCGGATGCGCACCGAGATGAGCGCCTGAACGGGTCGGCCGGCGGCGTCGAGGTCCAGGGCCGCGTGGTATCCGGTGATGACGCCGCGTTCGCGGAGCAGCCTGACGCGTTCCAGTGAGGTCGAGGGAGAGACCCCGGTCTTGGCCGCCAGGTCGCGGTTGGTCTGCCGCGCATCGTTCTGCAGTTCGCGCAGCAGGGCCCGGTCCAGTGCATCAAGTTCCATGAGATGCACGGTACGCCGGATGAAGTTCGGCGAGCAGGGAGCCCTGTCGGGTTCCTGCCTGGCCTCGCGGTCATGGCTGCACGAGAGAACGGCCCGGCCCTCGGTACGGGGCTGGTGATGGCGGCGGCGGTGCTGTGCCCCCCTGGCCTCGGCCCTGATCGGCGTACTGCTTTCTCCACGAGCGCCTCCCGCCCTTGGCCTGGGCCGGCTGCGCACTGGTCCTCGCCGGAATGATCACCACGTGCCTGCCCACGATGTCTCGCCATCGCCCCTCCGCACGAGCGACGGAGTTTCCGCCCGATCGCCGCATCACGTTCGCCGACCGCCCTGCAAGCGCCTCCTTTGGCGAACAAGATGCGGAGACAGCGCCCAGATCCGGCATATCTGCCTAACATTCTCCGATCTGTCCGCACGAGTAAAGAGGATTACCATGTCTGCGATGAACGCACCGAGCGCGACGACGGTGGGCTTCGCACCGGAGGAGGTGGACTTCACCCTGTCCACCCGCCAGGCCCGGCTCAAGTGGGTCGTGGTCGTCAACGCCGACCTGCCTCCCGGCCGGGCCGCCAACGCCGCCATCTGCGCCGCCGCCCCCACGGTGACCGCGGTCCCCGGTCTGCTGGGCACCGACGCCGCCGACGCGGAGGGCACCGTGCACCCGGGCCTGCCCTGGGCGGGCTGCTCGGTGCTCGTCGCCGACTCCGCCACGCTGCGCACCATCCGCGCCAAGGCGGCCTCCCGCGCTGACATCTTCGTGGCCGACGTGCCCGCCGCCGCCCAGAGCACCCGCGTCTACAGCGACTTCATCACGGCCGTGGGCAAGACCCCGACGGAGGACATCGACTACTGCGCGGTCAGCGTCGTCGGCCCCCGCAACCCGGTCGACAAGATCGTCGGCAAGCTCCCCCTCATGCCCTGAACCAGGCTCACCCCCACGCCCGTCCATACCCACCAGGTACGCGAATGACCGAACGTGACACCCACGGCCGGGGGAACCACTGGCCGGACATGCTCCGGGTGGCCGGCTCCCTGTCACCGGGCAGGTGCGGGCGTACGACCTGCTGCGGATGTTCGGCCACGAGGAACGCCCCACCCCGCTCGCCGGGCACCGCGTTCACGGAGTACGGACGGATCGCCAGGACCCCGCACCTGCTGCGCGCGGTCGACCCGGTCGACGGCGGCCCACGCCCGCCGCGCGCCCCGGGCATGCCGGAGCTGCACGAGGACGACGGCAGACAGGCGTGGGGCGTCCAGCGCTGAGCAGTCAGCGCCAGGCCCGCCAAGATCATCGCTTGGCGGGCCGGCGCATCTGCGCCGCGCCCTCGCCTCAGACGCAGATCACGATCTTTCCGCGTGTGCGTCCGCGCTCGGCGTGCGCGTGGGCGTCGGCGATCCGCTCCAGGGGGTAGGTCTGTTCGATACGGGGTGTGTAGCGGCCTTGCCTGCCCAGTTCCGCGGCCGCGGACAGGAGGGTGGAGTCGTTCTCCGCGTTGACCACATGCGTGCCCAGGCGCTGCCCGCCCGCGTGGTCGGCGACCGTCGCGACGCGTGTCGGGTCGCCCGTGATCGCGACGAGGTCGTCCAGGGATCCGGAGGCCGCGGTGTCGAGCGCGATGTCGACGCCGTGCGGAGCGAGAGCGGAGAGGCGCTGCGCGAGGCCGGGGCCGTAGGTGGTGGGAAGGGCGCCGAGGGAGGTGAGGAACTCGTGGTTGCGTTCGCCGGCTGTCCCGATCACGGTGGCGCCTTGTGCCACAGCGATCTCGACTGCCGCGCTGCCCACGCCTCCGGCGGCGCCCTCGACGAGAAGGGTGCGTCCCGCCAGGGAGCCGAGCGCGTTCAGGCCACGCATCGCGGTCACGGACGCGAGGCCGGCGCCCGCGGCCTGCTCATCGTTCCAGGTGTCGGGGGCGTGGGCCCAGGCGGAGAGGACGGCCAGCTCTGCGGTTGCGCCGGTGACACCGCCCAGCCCGAAGACCCGGTCGCCGATGCTCACCCCCTGCACTCCGTCACCGATTTCGTCGACCACGCCGGCGGCGTCGCGCCCGGGGATGGCGGGCAGCTCCAGGGGAATCAGCTGGTGCAGGGCGCCGGCGCGCAGCTTCCAGTCGATGGGATTGACGCCGGCCGCCGCGACGCGGACACGGATCTCGCCAAGTCCGGGGTGAGGGTCGGGGGCCTGCTCGATCACCAGGCTCTCCGCTCCGCCGTATTCATGGAAGCGTGCTGCACGCATAATGCACTGCCTTACCTTTATAGGTCGAAATGATGGTGTTCATTCGACGCCGTCACTCTAAATCCGACGTTGACGTGAGGTGCGAATCGGCCGGCCGACGGCCTTCCGGCCGGAGGAGGAGGGGTGCGGATCGGCGAGATCGCCGAGCAGTCGGACGGCCACCCGCCCCGACAACCACGATCCTGCCCATCGTCGGAATACCTCCCGTCGAACCGACGCTCCGGAAGATATCCAGAAGGTCGGTCACCGACTGGATACCAAGACCTGAGACGGGAGACCCTCAATGACGCGACGGCCACCGCTGCCACCCGATTTGTTCGACGAGCTGTGCCCGTCCTCGCTGCTGCCTTTCCAGTTCGGTGACAAATGGGCGTCCATGGTCCTCCACTGCCTGGACGACGGCCCGCGCAGATACTCCGAACTCCGCGTACCACTGGGCCGCGTCACACCGAAGGCGCTCACCCAGTCGCTCCGCCGCTTGGAGCGGAACGGGTTCGTGTCACGCACCGTGCACGCCGACCCGAAACTGCGGGTGGAGTACGCGCTGACACCGCTGGGCCGCAGCATGCTGGAGCCGCTGGACGCCGCGTGCCGATGGGCGACCGAGCACTGGGACGAGCTGCTCGACGCCCGCGAGGGCGGCACGTCCCCCATCGGCTGAGCAGAACCTGCGTTGACGCGTGCCGCACCGGACGAGCCGCACCTCCGCGTTCCCTCGGGGATTCGCCAACAGCGGTGTCCGCGGCACCCGGTTCACTCTTCGCCGTGGTGGGTGAGGTGGCCGTTGGTGAGCCGCCGGCAGTGCTGGTGCGGTGCCAGTTGCCAGGTCTCGTCGGCAGCGATCGCCGGTGTGATCCATGCGTGGAGTTGCGGCAGGGCACGCGCTCGCAGAACGGCGCGAGCGGCAGCCCGCCCAATGGCCCGCGCGGACACCACCACCGGCCGCCCCGCCCGTTCCCACACCCTCCCACCACCACCGTTGCCTCTACCATACAAGGCTTGTATGGTAGCCCCGCCGGAGATCGAGGCCGCCGCGACGGACCGGCGTCCACCCCCCATCGGCGAAGACCCACCGAGGAGCCCGCGTGAACACCGACCCGAGCCGGAGCCGGAGCCCGATCCCGAGTGCGCCGCCGCTCTCCCGTTCCCGTCTCCCCGTACCCGGCATGGCCCGCCCCCGCACCGCTCCCGAACAGGGCATCGTCCACCTCGGACTCGGCAACTTCCACCGGGCCCACCAGGCCGTCTACACCGCCGAGGCGCTCCGGCACGTGGAAGGCCCCTGGGGTATCACCGGTGTGGTCACCGGACCGACGCAGCGCTCCAGGACCGTCGTGGAGGGCATGACCGCGCAGGACGAGCTGTACACCGTCCTCACCCTCGGCGGCGACGGCTCCGTACGGGCGGACGTTCCAGGCGTGCACCATCCGGGGCTGCTCGGCGGGGATCAGGCCGAGGCCGTGGTCGACGCCATCGGCGCGGCCGGCACCCGGATCGTCACCCTGACCGTCACGGAGAAGGGGTACACCTTCACCCCGTCCGGCGGCCTGGACCTGGACGACCCGCGCGTCGCCGCGGATCTCACGGGAGAGGCCGCCCCGCGCTCCCCGCTCGGCCTGCTGCTGCGCGGTCTGCAGCGCCGGGTACGCACCCACGCCGCCCCGCTGACCGTACTGACCTGCGACAACCTGATGGACAACGGCAGCAGGCTGCGGCGGCTGCTGGACGAGTTCGCGGCGGCCCTGCCGTCCGGTGAGCGCGAGGAGCTGACCGCCTACCTCGCCGCCTCGGTGTCGACCCCCGGCACCATGGTCGACCGCATCGCGCCCGCCACCACCGACGAGCACCGTGCCCAGGTCACCCGCCACTTCGGGGTGCGCGACGCGGTACCGGTGCCGGCCGAGCCGTACCGGCTGTGGGTCCTCCAGGACGACTTCCGCGCCGGGCGGCCCGCCTGGGAGAAGGCCGGCGCGGTCTTCACGCCCGAGGTCGCGGGCTACGAGACGATGAAGCTGCGGCTCCTCAACGGCGCCCACTCACTGCTCGCCTATGTCGGGCTGCTCCTCGGTCACCCCTCCGTCGACCGCGCGGTCACCGACCCGGGCCTCGGCGCGGCGGTACGGCACGCCATGACCCGGGAGATCCTGCCGAGCCTCGACGTGCCGGACGGAGTCGACGGCGCCGAGTACATCGAAGAACTGCTGGAACGCTTCGCCAACCCGGCGCTCGGCCACCGCACCGCGCAGGTCGCCACCGACGGCTCGCTGAAGATCCCGGTCCGCTGGGCGGGACCGCTCGCCCATCACCTCGCCTCCGGCACGGTGCCCGACGTCCTGGCCCTCGGTGTGGCCGCGTACATCGAGGTCGTCACCCGGGGCCAGGACGCGTACGACGAACGGTCCCTCGGCGCCGTACGGGACGACGCGACCGCCCGGCTGCGCGCACTGGCGGAGCGCGCGGGCGAACCCGGCGCGGCGGCGCGGCTGGTGGTGGAGGCGGGCGACATCCTGCCCGAACCCGTCGCGGGGCGGCCGGAGTTCACCGACCGGGTGGCCGCCTACGCGCGGGACCTGGCCCGGCACGGCGCCCGCGCCACCCTGGACGCGGCGCTGCGCGCCGCCGCCACAACTCCCCTCGCGTGACAGCCTCTTCCTCCACCGCACCTCCGACTCCCCCACCCACACAGAGAAAGGCGGGCCGCCCGCATGGCCACCATCGTCGACGCCCAGGTGTTCGTCACCAGCCCGGGACGCAACTACGTCACTCTGAAGCTGACCACGTCCGACGGTGTGACGGGCATCGGCGACGCCACCCTCAACGGCCGTGAGCTGTCGGTGGCCTCCTACCTGAGCGACCATGTCTGCCCCACCCTGATCGGGCAGGACGCCGACCGTATCGAGCAGATCTGGCAGTACCTCTACAAGGGCGCCTACTGGCGTCGCGGACCGGTCACCATGACCGCGATCGCCGCCGTCGACGTGGCGCTGTGGGACATCAAGGGCAAGGTGGCCGGGCTCCCCGTCTACCAGTTGCTCGGCGGCGCGGCCCGGGAGGGCGTCACCGTCTACGGCCACGCCAGTGGCAACGACATCCCCCAACTCCTCGACGACGTCGACCGTTTCCTCGGCCGGGGCTTCCGCGCGGTCCGGGCGCAGGCCGCGGTGCCCGGACTGGAGCGCGTGTACGGCATGCGCAAGGGCGACGGGGTCACCTACGAGCCGGCGGACGGGAGCCTGCCGACCGAGGAGAACTGGGACACCGGCGCCTATCTCGACTTCGTGCCCACCTACATGGCCGCGGTCCGGGAGCGGTTCGGCTACGGCTTCCAGCTTCTGCACGACGTGCACCACCGGCTCTCGCCGATCGAGGCGGCCCGCCTCGGCAAATCCCTTGAGCCGTACCGGATGTTCTGGATCGAGGACCCCACCCCGGCCGAGGACCAGGACGCCTTCCGTCTCATCCGGCAGCACACCACCACCCCGCTGGCGGTCGGCGAGATCTTCAACAGCATCTGGGACTGTCAGCACCTCATCACCGGCCGGCTGATCGACTACATCCGTACGTCGGTGTCGCACGCCGGCGGGATCAGTCACCTCCGCAAGATCTTCTCCCTGGCGGAGCTGTACGGGGTGCGCACCGGCTCGCACGGCGCGGGCGACCTCTCTCCCGTCTCCTTCGCCGCCGCGCTCCATGTCGACCTCTCCGTCGCCAACTTCGGCATGCAGGAGTACATGAGCCATCTCAGCCCGTACGAGGAGGTGTTCCAGACGTCGTGGCGGTTCGAGGACGGTCTGATGCACCCCGGTGACCGGCCCGGGATCGGCGTGGACTTCGACGAGAAGGCCGCCGCCCGCTTCCCGTACGACCGCAAGTACCTGCCCGTGAACCGGCTGCGCGACGGGACCGTCCACGACTGGTGACCGTGGTCGCCCTCCCGGCGCGAGCATGCTGATCCCCGTGCCGGATCCGCCCTCGCGGCGCCTTTTCCGGCGCCGCGGGTGGTGGTCCGGCACGGCGACCGGGTGCGTGCGCCCACTCCTCCCGGAGGTGGGGCTGGGCCGCGGGCCGCAGCCGGACCGCACAGGCCCGATGGCCGGCTCCCAGACCGTCGGGCCTGTGCCCGCCCCTCACGCTTCTCGGCGTCACCTCACCGGTCGCGGTACGTCTCCAGCAGCCGCAGCCAGATCTCGCTGATCGTGGGGAACGAGGGAACGGCGTGCCACAACCGGCCGATCGGGACCTCACCGACCACCGCGACCGTCGCGGAGTGCAGCATCTCGCCGACCCCCGGGCCGGCGAAGGTGACACCGCGCAGGATCTCCCGGTCCAGGTCGACGACCATGCGGGCGCGCCCCCGGTAGCCGTCGGCGTACAGGGACGCGCCCGAGACGCCGGAGAGGTCGAAGTCGACCGCGTGGACCCGGTGGCCCGCCGCCTCGGCCTCCGCGAGGCTGAGGCCGACCGCGGCGACCTCCGGGTCCGTGAAGACGACCTGGGGGACCGCGGTGTGGTCGGCGGTGGCGGTGTGGGCGCTCCACGCGTCCGTGGCGGACACCGTGGCGCCCTTGGCCCGTGCGGCGATGGCGGCGCCCGCCGCCCGGGCCTGGTACTTGCCCTGATGGGTGAGGAGCGCGCGGTGATTGACGTCGCCGACCGCGTACAGCCAGTCGCTCCCCTCCACCAGACAGGTGTCGTCGACCGTCAGCCACGAGCCCGGCTCCAGGCCGACCGTCTGCAGGCCGAGGTCGTCGGTGCGCGGGGCGCGACCGGTGGCGAAGAGGATCTCGTCGGCCTCGATCCGCTCGCCGTCCGCCAGCACGGCGGTGACGGGTCCGGTCCCGCCGTCGCGTTCGACCGCGGTGACCGACACGCCCGTACGGACGGTGGCGCCCGCCTCGGTGAGCGCCTCGGTGACCAGCTCTCCCACGAACGGCTCCATCCTCGGGAGCGGTCCTTCGCCCCGGATCAGCACGGTGACCTCGGAGCCGAGCGCCCGCCACGCGGTCGCCATCTCCATCCCCACCACACCGCCGCCGACGACCAGGAGCCGCGCCGGGACGGTCGGGGAGCTGGTGGCCTCCCGGCTGGTCCAGGGCCTGGCGCCGGCGAGTCCGGGCAGCTCGGGCAGGACGGCCCGGCTGCCGGTGGCGACGGCGACCGCGTGCCGCGCCGTCAGTGTCCGCTCGGTGCCGTCGGCGCCCGTCACCGTCACCCGCCGGTCGCCGTCCAGCCTCCCGTGGCCGCGGTGCAGGACCGCGCCGGTCCCCTCCAGCCAGCCGACCTGGCCGTCGTCCTTCCAGTGCGCCGTGAAGTAGTCGCGGTGCGCGAGCACGGCCGCGGCGTCCAGCGGGCCCCGGGCCGACTCGCTCAGCCCCGGCACCCTGCGCGCCTCGGCGCGCGCGATGGCAGGTCGCAGCAGCGCCTTGCTGGGGATGCAGGCCCAGTACGAGCACTCACCTCCGACGAGCTCGCTCTCCACCACGGCCACACTCAGCCCGGCCGCCCTGGCCCGGTCGGCGACGTTCTCCCCGACCGGTCCCGCGCCCAGGACCACCACGTCGTACTCCACGGCATCTGTCATGGGGCCAGTCTGGCCGGGACCGGTTCGCATGGCCAGACGATCTTCGGGCAGGGGCCCCGGGTGTCAGGAATACGACGACGGCCCGGGCCGTTGTCGCAGGCGGCTTCACCGGAGAGCAGGAAGAGGTACCAGGCCATGGCCACAGTGGAACTCACCAAGGAGAACTTCGACCGAACGGTGTCGGAGAACGACTTCATCCTGATCGATTTCTGGGCGTCCTGGTGCGGTCCGTGCCGCCAGTTCGCCCCGGTCTACGAGAAGGCGTCGGAGCGTCACGACGATCTGGTCTTCGCCAAGGTCGACACGGAGGCGCAGCAGGAGCTGGCCTCGGCCTTCGAGATCCGTTCGATCCCCACGCTGATGATCGTCCGGGACAATGTCGCGGTGTTCGCCCAGCCGGGCGCACTGCCCGAGACCGCCCTGGAGGACGTGATCGGCCAGGCGCGCGCGCTGGACATGGACGAGGTGCGCAAGTCGGTCGCGGAGGCCGAGGCGAAGAACACGGACGAGGGCTGAGCCCGGGGGCCGGACCAGGGACACGCCCTGGTCCGGGGCGTGACCCGGCCGGCACGCTCCGGAAAGCGTGCTCCGGCACGCCCAGGAAGGCGGGCCACGGGACGGCCTAGAAGGCGTGCCTCGCCGGTTCGCGCCGTACCGTCGTCCAGCGCAGCTCCGTGAACGCCTCCAGATTGGCCTCGCCGCCGAAGCGCGCGCCCGTTCCCGACGCGGCGATGCCGCCGAAGGGCGCGACCGCCTCGTCGTTGACGGTCTGGTCGTTGATGTGGACGATCCCGGTGGGGATACGGTCCGCCAGCTCCAGGCCGAGCGCCGTGTCCCGGGTGACGATGCCCAGCGAGAGCCCGTACGGGCCCGCCGACGCGAGCGAGGCGGCCTCGTCCAGACCGGTGAACGGGCGTACGGGCGCGACCGGGCCGAAGACCTCCTCCGTATAGGCGGGGGTGTGGTCGTCGACGTCGGCGAGGACCGTGGGACGGTAGAACAGGTCGCGGTGGGTACCGCCCGCGACGACCTTCGCCCCGCGTGCCGCGCTCGCCTCCACCAGGGCGTCGATCTTGGCCAGTTGGGCCGCGTCGATGATCGGGCCGAGATGGACCCGCTCACGGTACGGGTCCCCCACGGCCAGCGACTCGGCCTTGGCGGCCAGCCGCTCGACGTACTCCTCGTACAGCGAGGCGTGGACGAGATGGCGTCCGGTGGTCATGCAGATCTGGCCCTGGTGGAAGAAGGATCCCCAGGACGCCTGGGCGACCGCGGCCTCGATGTCGGCGTCGGACAGCACGACGAGCGCGGAGTTGCCGCCGAGTTCGAGGTGGGCCCGTTTGAGGGCGCCGCCCGCCGCCCGGCCGACCGCGCGCCCGGCCGCCGTGGAGCCGGTGAAGGAGATCACCGGCACCCGCGCGTCCGCGACCAGCGCCTGTCCGGTCTCGGCCCCGCCGGGCAGGATGTGCAGCAGCCCCTCGGGCAGTCCGGCCTCCGCGAGGACGGCGGCGAGCGCGAGCCCGCCGCAGACGGCGGTGCGCGGATCCGGCTTGAGCAGCACGGCGTTGCCGAGCGCCAGGGCCGGGGCGACCGACCGGATGGAGAGGATCAGCGGGGCGTTGAACGGCGCGATGACGCCGACGACACCGGCCGGCACCTGGCGCGTGTAGGAGAGCCGGGGCTCCTCGCTGGGCAGCAGCCGGCCGGTGGGGCGCGAGGCGAGCGCCGCGGCCTCGTAACACTCCTGCGCGGCGACGTGCAGTTCGAAGTCGGCCTTGCCGGGGATGGACCCGGACTCCCGTACCAGCCAGTCGCGCAGCTCGTCGGCGTGCGCGGCGAACAGGTCGCCCGCGCGCCGCAGCACCCCGGCCCGTACCAGGTGCGGGGTGGCCGACCAGGCCCGCTGCGCCGCCTCGGCGGCCTCCGCGGCGGCGGTGACGTCCTCGGGAGAGGCGAGGACGACCGTACCCAGGACGTCGCCGGTCGCGGGCTCCACGACCGCGGACTCACCTCCCGACCGTCGGACGGGCTGCCAGGTCTTGGGGTCGAGCAAGGTCATGAAGGATCTCCAGTGGCTCGGATGATCGGGTACGGTACAGCGGATCCGGCGGCCGGCGGGGCGGTTTCGACGAACGCGGGGCCCGCCGCCCTTTCCCGAACTCCGCTTCCTCTGCGGGGAGTTGACGTCGCGCTCAGCGTTCGAGGACGAGGGCCATCCCCTGCCCCACCCCGATGCAGAGCGCGGCGAGCCCCGTACCCGAACCGGCCGCGGCGAGCTGGTGGGCGACGGATCCGGCGATCCTGGCTCCGGAGGCGCCCAGCGGATGGCCGAGCGCGAGCGCGCCGCCGCGCGGGTTGACGAGGGCCGGGTCCAGCTCCGGCCATTCGGCGAGGCAGCCCAGCGACTGGGCGGCGAACGCCTCGTTCAGCTCGAAGGTGGTGAGGTCGGCGAAGGTGCGGCCCGCCTTGCCGAGGGCGCGCCGGACGGCCTCGACCGGTCCGAGGCCGAAGAGCTGCGGCTCGACGCCGGTGACGGCGGAGGCGCGGATCCGGGCCAGCGGCTCGCGGCCGGTCTCGCGCAGGCCGTCCTCGTCGACGAGGAGCAGGGCGGCGGCGCCGTCGTTGAGGGGCGAGGCGTTCCCGGCGGTCACCGTCCCGGTCCCGTCGTCACGGAACGACGGCTTCAGCTTGGCCAGCGCCTCCATGGACGTGGTGTCGCGGACGCATTCGTCGCGGACGAGGTGCACCCCGTCGTACGGGACGACCTCGCCGTCGTACAGTCCGGCCGCCCACGCGTCGGCCGCCTTGCGGTGACTGGCGAGCGCGAAGGCGTCCTGCCGCTCGCGGCCGAGGGCGTGCTTGTCCGCGATCAGTTCGGCGCCCTCGCCCAGCGGAACGCTCCACTCCGCGGGCATCCGCGGGTTGGTCATGCGCCAGCCCAGGGTGGTCGAGTGGAGCTGCTGGTGGCCGGCCGGGAAGGCGCGTTCCGGCTTCTGGAGCACCCACGGGGCCCGGGACATGGACTCGACGCCGCCCGCCACGACGACGGAGGCGTCGCCGAGGGCCACCGCGCGGGCGGCCTGGATGACCGCTTCGAGGCCGGAGCCGCAGAGCCGGTTGACGGTCACCCCCGGGACGGAGACGGGCAGTCCGGCGAGCAGGACGGCCATCCGCGCCACGTCCCGGTTGTCCTCGCCCGCGCCGTTGGCGTCCCCGAGGACCACGTCGTCGATCAGCGCCGGGTCGAGGCCGGGCGAACGGTCGACCAGCGACCTCACCACATGGGCGGCGAGGTCGTCGGGGCGTACGGAGGAGAGGGCACCCCCGAACTTGCCGATCGGGGTACGGACGGCGTCGACGATGTAGACGTCGCGGATGCTCATCGGATCTCCGGCTTCTCTCCCCTGGCGCACGCCCGCCGTCCTCGACGGCTGTTCGCCTGGTGAACTTTGATTCATCACGGCACGACCCGTCAGAGTCTCTGCCCGGCACCGAGCGCTGTCAACGGCCGTCAGGGATCGGACAGGCCGTCAGCGGCCGGGAAGCCGCGGTGCCGAGAAGACCGCGGGGGCCGGAAGGGCCGGGGGGATCAGGCGGGGTCCTGGTCCGGCGGTACGGGGACCACGCGCACCGACAGCCCGTAGTCCAGCTCGTCGCCGTCGATCAGCAGCGCCTCCACGGTGCGGGTCTCGGGGTCGATGTCCGCCTCCATCCCGTTGCCCGCGTACCGCGGATATCCGGACGCCCCGGTGTCGCCCGTCGCCTCGACCACGGCCGAGCGCAGGGCGTTCTCCGCCCAGGGCGGCCCCTCGTGCTCCTCGGTGAACTCGGCGACCAGCAGCAGCTCGAAGCGGCGCGGAACAGTAGTCATACCGCCGACGCTAACCATCCGGCGGGACCGCCGCATGTCGCCCGCTCGCCCGTCCGGACCCGCGCGGGCGACGGACGGCCGCCTGTCAGCTCGACTCACGCGGGACGACCCGCGCCCCCATCAGGTCATGGCGCTCCGGTTCGGCCTCCGGGTCGCGGACCGCACGGTCGACGAGCTGGGCCAGTCGCGGCCCGGTCGCCATGTCGACACGGATCGTGGAGAGCCGGGGGCGCAGCAGCCGCCCGAGCAGCAGATCGTCGGCGCCGACCACCGCGGTCTCCGCCGGCACGCCGATCCCCTCGTCCTGGAGTGCCCGCATCAGGAGCATCGCGTACTCGTCGTTGTACGCGAAGACGGCGTCGAGGCCCAGACCGCGCCAGCGGGCGGCGAGGGCGGCGGCGGCCTCCTCCGTGTACGCCAGGGGCAGCGGCACGACGCGGACGGTGCCGCCCGGTTCCCGGGCGGCGGAGCGGGCGCCCGCCAGGCGCGGGGCGGCGTACAGCTCCAGGCCCGGTTCCTCGGGCATCACCACCCCGATCGCGCGCCGCCCTCGGGCGACGAGATGGGTGACCGCCCGGCCGCCGATCGTGCGCTGGTCCATGACCAGCGCGTGCGCGCCCGCGATCCGCTGCGAGCCGAGCGTGATCACGGCCCTGGCCCCGGACCGCTTGAGCAGGTCCACCGCCTCCGGTGTGAGGGGCGTCTCGCCGAGCGAGACCACGGCGACGGGCCGCAGCTCGGCCCAGGCGCGGGCGGCGCCCGCCGCGTCCAGGCCGAGACCCCCGTACTGCACCACCGTGTAGCCGAGCCGGCGCAGCGCCCGCTGGAACTCGTCGAAGATCCGGCTGTACAGCGGGCCGACGGGGACATGGCCGGTGGGCAGCAGCACCGTCCGGGTGTGTCCGGCGCGCAGGCTGCGGGCGGCGGCGTGCGGCACGTACCCGAGCCGCTCGGCGGCCTCCCGGACCCGCAGCCGGGTGGGCTCGCTGATCCGTACGGCGGTGATGCCGTTGAGCACGTACGAGACGGTGGCCCGGGACACCCCCGCGAGCCGTGCCACGTCGGAACTGGTGGGCAGGGCACCGGTCGGCAGGGGCCCGGCCGCTGGGGCGGCGCGGTCGGCGGAGTGCTCGGTGGGCTGGCTCATCGCACCCGGCATCCTGCCAGAACGGCCCCCGCCGGGGCACCCGGTGGACGGATCCGGCCCGCTTCCGCCGACCCGCCCGGCGGTCGCGGCCGGCCACGTTCTACCGTCTACGGATGATCAATTCTTCCCCCGGTTCCGCCGGTGCCCCCGGCTTCCCCGCCTCTCCCGACTCCCCCGGCCGCAGCGGGCCCGGCGCCACGGCCGAGACCGACCCGCGCGCCGTGGGCCCGGTCCGTACCTCCTACGCGCCCGAGCACGACGGCGACCCCGACCCCGGCGAGATCGTCTGGACGTGGGTGCCGTTCGAGGAGAACGACGGGCGTGGCAAGGACCGTCCCGTCCTGGTGGTGGCGCGCGAGGCGGCGGGCACACTGCTCGCCCTGCAGCTCTCCAGCAAGCGGCACAACCGGGACCGCGAGTGGGTGCCGATCGGGGTCGGGCCGTGGGACCGTGAGGGGCGCGAGTCGTGGGTGGACGTGGACCGGGTGCTCCGGGTCCACGACGAGGGGATGCGGCGCGAGGCGTGCGCCCTGGACCGGGGGCGGTTCAATCTCGTCGTGAACCGGCTGAAGGAGCTGTACGGCTGGAAGTGATCCCTTGGGGGGATCGCTCCGTCGCCCTACGTGGACAGGACCCGCCGGAACGTGCCCAGGGTCGTGGCGTCCGGCGTCCGGTCCAGCACCGCGAAGACGGTCTCGTCGAAGGCCCCGGCGAACCGGCCCGCCCCCGTGAGCAGCGTACGGAAGGCGCCCGCGACGGCCGCCGGGTCGTTGCGGAAGACACCGCATCCCCAGGCCCCCAGCACCAGCCGCCGGTAGCCGCCCGCCACGGCCGTCTCCAGGACCCGTTCCGCGCGGGCGGCCAGGGCGGCCGGGACGCGGTGGACGTCCTCGGGGGCGCGCCGCGCGATCACCCCGGCGTTCGGCGCGGGTGAGGTGAGAAAGCCCACCTGGTAGGGCGTGTCGAGGAGCCGGCCCCGGTCGTCGCGGAAGACCGGCACACCCGGTGAGTGGATCACCCGGTCGGTGTAGAACGGGTCCCGGTCGGCGCGGTGGTGGGCGTAGAACCCGGGCACCGCCCGCAGTGTGACGTAGAGCGCGGAGGCCCGGCACAGCGCCTCCTCCTGCGCCTGCGCGCCGTTGAGATAGCCGCCGCCCGGGTTCCGCGCGGACGCGAAGTTCAGTACGGCCACGGGCGCGCCGGGGTCCGCCGCCGTCAGCCGGCGCGCCGCGTCCAGGCTGCTCTCGCCGGTGACCCCGACGGCCGGCGCTTCTCCGCTCTCCGTACGGCCGGAAGCCGACGCCCGTACGGGCGGACCCGCCGGGCCGACGGGCTCCGGGCCGTACATCCGGGTGCCGGCCACCGCCGCGTCCAGCGCCGCGCGAAGCGCCACCTCACGGCCGTTCGGAGCACGGTAGGCCCCCGATCGGACGATCTGCTCGGTTTCCTTCGCGATGCCCCGCAGCCGTGCGCTCATGCGGAAATCCTGCGTGAACGATCGCTCTCGGGGCAATCGCATTTCTGACGAAAAAGTGACCGCGGGGGCACTCTTGTGCGAAGCGGCGAGAGTGGCTTTAGGTTGGACGAAGCGCTCGCCCCGGACCCGGGGCGGAGTACGGTCACGCGGTCTTCGACAGGAGGATCCGCACATGCCACCCGACAGTTTCACCGAAGAGGGATCACCGCTCGGCGAGAACGACGCCGAGGACCTGCTGCGGGGCATCTGCTTCAAAACGGGCCCGCCCCGCACCGTGGGCGTCGAACTGGAATGGCTCGTCCACGATCTGCGTACCCCCGAAATCCCCGTCCCGGCCCACCGCCTCCGAGAGGCGTTCGAAGGGCTGCGGGCCCTGCACCTGCGATCGGCACTCACCTTCGAACCCGGCGGCCAGTTGGAGCTCAGCTCCGCGCCCGCCGCGTCCCTGACGGAGTGCGTCGCCTCCACCACCGCCGACCTGGACGCCGTGCGCCCGGTGCTGCGCGCGGCGGGACTCACGCTCACGGGTCTGGGCCAGAACCCCTGGAACGCGCCGGAGCGGATGCTGCGCGAGCCCCGCTACGACGCCATGGAGACCTATCTCGACCGGATCGGACCGGCCGGCCGCGCCATGATGCGGTCGACCGCCTCCATCCAGGTCTGCCTGGACGCGGGCCACGAGGAACCGGGGCCGCTCGGCCACGGACGGCGCTGGCAGCTCGCCCACCTGCTGGGCGCGGTGCTCGTCGCCGCCTTCGCGAACTCCCCGATGCGCAACGGCGTGGAGACGGGCTGGCGCTCCACCCGGCAGGCGATGTGGACCCAGCTCGACCCGCCCCGTACGGCCGCGCCGTCCCCGTCACTGCCGCCGCGCGACGCCTGGGCCGCGTACGCGCTGGACGTGCCGGTGATGTGCGTGCGGGCGGCCGAGGGGCCCTGGGCCGTTCCCGAGGGGCTGACCTTCCGCGAGTGGATCCGCTCCGGGCTGCCGCGTCCGCCGGTCCGCGCCGACCTCGACTACCACCTCACGACACTCTTCCCGCCGGTCAGACCGCGCGGCCACCTCGAACTGCGCATGATCGACGCGCAGCCGGGTGAGAACGGCTGGCTGGTGCCGCTCGCCGTCACCACGGCGCTGTTCGACGACCCCGAGGCGGCGGAGACGGTGTACCGCACGGTCAAACCGCTCGCCGAGACGGCGGGCCCGCTGCCCGCCCCGGCCAATCCGCTCTGGGTCAACGCCGCTCGGTACGGGCTGGCCGACCCGGAGCTGCACGCGGCGGCGATCGCCTGCTTCGCCGTCGCCCGGGAAGCGCTGCCGCGCATCGGCGCGACACCCCACGTACAGGAAGCGGTCGCCCGGTTCGTCGACCGTTACGTCCTGCCGGGCCGGTGCCCGGCCGACGATCTGCGCGCGCCCGTGACAGGGAAGGACCTCCGCACATGACCGACCTCGCAGGACCGACCACCGAGGAGCAGCTCAAGCGGCGTGCCGTCGACTCGCTGACGGCGGCCCGGGCCCGTACCGCCCTGCTGACCTCCTGCGTCGACGACCACGACCTCACCGCACAGCACTCGCCGCTGATGTCCCCGCTGGTCTGGGACCTCGCGCACATCGGCAACCAGGAGGAGCAGTGGCTCCTGCGGACCGTCGGGGGCCGCGCCGCCGTACGCCCCGAGATCGACTCCGTCTACGACGCGTTCGAGCATCCCAGGGCCGCCCGGCCCACCCTGCCGCTGCTGCCGCCCCCCGAGGCGCGGGCGTACGCCGCCGACGTACGGAGCCGGGTCCTGGACGTCATCGAGCGCACCCCGCTGCACGGTGGTCCCCTGCTGGACGCGGGGTTCGCCTTCGGGATGATCGCGCAGCACGAACAGCAGCACGACGAGACGATGCTCATCACCCACCAGCTGCGGAAGGGGCCGACCGCGCTGACCGCGCCCCCGCCGCCGGCCGGGGACACCACCGGACTGCCCGCCGAGGTCCTCGTGCCCTCAGGCCCCTTCACCATGGGGACGTCCACGGAACCGTGGGCGCTGGACAACGAGCGGCCGGCCCACCGGCGGATCGTCCCGGCGTTCTGGATCGACACCGTGCCGGTGACCAACGGGGACTACCAGCGGTTCATCGAGGACGGCGGCTACACCGAGGAGCGCTGGTGGGCGCCGGAGGGGTGGGCGCAGATCCGGGAACACTCCATCGGCGCCCCGCTGTTCTGGCGGCGCGACGGCGGGCAGTGGCTGCGCCGCCGGTTCTCGGTGCTGGAGCCGGTCCCGGCGGACGAACCGGTGCTCCATGTGAGCTGGTACGAGGCCGACGCGTACGCCCGCTGGGCGGGGAGGCGGCTGCCGAGCGAGGAGGAGTGGGAGAAGGCAGCGCGCCATGACCCCGTCTCGGGACGGTCACTGCGCCATCCCTGGGGTGACGGCGAGCCCAGCGAGGTCCACGCCAACCTCGGTCAGCGCCATCTCCAGCCGGCCCCGGCGGGCAGCTATCCGGCGGGCGCCTCACCGCTCGGGGTGCGGCAGTTGATCGGGGACGTGTGGGAGTGGACGTCGAGCGACTTCCTGCCGTACCCGGGCTTCGCCGCGTTCCCCTACCGCGAGTACTCGGAGGTGTTCTTCGGCAGCGCGCACAAGGTGCTGCGGGGCGGTTCGTTCGCGGTGGACCCGGTGGCCTGCCGGGGCACCTTCCGCAACTGGGACCTGCCGGTGCGCCGGCAGATCTTCTCCGGGTTCCGTACGGCGCGCACCGCGGCGCCCGTCGATCCAGGCGCCCTGGCCACGGGCTCCGCCGGACGCCCCGGGAACATCTGATGTGCCGTCACATCGCGGCCCTGGGATCGCCGATGACGCTCGGCGCGGTGCTCGTCGAGCCGCCGCACGCGCTGTACCGGCAGTCCTGGGCGCCGCGCAGACAGCGCAACGGGACGGTCAACGCCGATGGTTTCGGCGTCGGTTGGTACGCCGAGGGCGACCCGGTGCCCGCGCGCTACCGCCGCGCGGGCCCCATCTGGGGCGACCTGGGCTTCACCGATCTGGCCCGGGTGGTCCGTACCGGCGCGCTGCTCGCCGCGGTACGGGACGCCACACTGCCCGGCGCCGACGGCGAGGCCGCGGCGGCGCCCTTCGCCGACGGGCCCTGGCTGTTCAGCCACAACGGCTCGGTGGGCGGCTGGCCCGGTTCGCTCGTGGGTCCGGCCGGGGCACTGCCCGCCGGGGAACTGCTCTCGCTGGTGGCGCGCAGCGACTCGGCGCTGGTGTGGGCGCTGGTGCTGCGCCGGCTGCGGGCGGGCGACGACCTCGGTCAGGCGCTGGCCGACACGGTCGTCGAGGTGGCGGAGGCGGCGCCCGGGTCCCGGCTCAACCTGCTGCTCACCGACGGTGCCCGGATAGCGGCGACAGCCTGGGGGGACACCCTCTGGTACCGCGCCGGATCCGGTGACGATCCCACCCTGGTGGCCTCGGAGCCGTACGACGACGACCCACGCTGGCGCGAGGTCCCCGACCGCACGCTGCTGGTGGCGAGCCGTCGCGATGTTCTGCTGTCCCCTCTCAAGGAGCTTCCCGCGTGAGCCCGTTCCTGCTGACCCGCACACTGCCCGACGACGCCACGGACGCCGCGCTGCGCGCCGATGTGCTCCACGGACTGACCCGTACGCCCAAGACACTGCCGCCCAAGTGGTTCTACGACGCCCGGGGCAGTGAGCTGTTCGAGGAGATCACCGCACTGCCCGAGTATTATCCGACGCGCGCCGAGCGGGAGATCCTGCTCGCCCGTGCGCCGGAGATCGCGGCGGCGACGGGCGCGCGCACCCTGATCGAGCTGGGGTCCGGGTCGGCCGAGAAGGCCCGTCTGCTGCTGGACGCTGCGCCGCAGCTGACCAGTTATGTGCCGGTCGATGTCAGCGAGAGCGCGCTGAGCGGGGCCGCCGAGTCGCTGCTCGCCGACCGTCCCGGGCTCGAAGTGCACGCGATCGTCGCCGACTTCACCGGCGGCCTGTCGCTGCCGGGCACCCCGGGGCCCCGGCTGGTCGCGTTCCTCGGCGGCACGATCGGCAATCTGCTGCCCGCAGAGCGCTCCGCGTTCCTCGCCTCGGTCCGCGGACTGCTGGCCCCCGGTGACGGGCTGCTGCTCGGTACGGATCTGGTGAAGGAGGAGTCCGTACTGGTCAGGGCGTACGACGACGCGGCGGGTGTGACGGCCGCGTTCAACAAGAACGTGCTGACCGTCATGAACCGTGAACTGGGCGCCGACTTCCCGCCGGACGCCTTCGACCACGTGGCGCTCTGGGACGCCGGCAACGAATGGATCGAGATGCGGCTGCGGGCCCGCTCCGCGCTCACCGTGAAGATCCCGGAACTGGATCTGGTGGTGCACTTCGACGCCGGCGAGGAGGTGCGTACGGAGGTGTCGGCCAAGTTCCGTCAGGACCGGGTACGTTCCGAACTGGCCTCCGCGCGGATGGAGTTGACGCACTGGTGGACCGATGAGGCGAGCCGGTTCGCGCTCTCGCTCGCGACGGCGGTCTGACGCGGTACGGCCCCCGCCCACGGCGCGGCGCCCCCACGGGCGCCGTGGCCGTGGACATCACGGCCATGGACGTCACAGCCATGAACGGTGTCACCGTGGGCATCGCCACCATGGACATCGCCGCCGTGGGCGAGAGGGCCGTACGCGAGGGCGCCGTAGGTGATCGCGCGGTGCGCCGTACGGGCCAGCGCCCGCCGGTCGGTGTGGGGGCCGGCCGGAACGGGCGGCAGGAGGGTGATCTCCGCGGTGAGTCCGCCGGCCGACACGACCCGCCACAGCGACGCGGGCAGCGTGTCGTCCCCGACGAAGGCGGGCGCCCCCGAGGACTCCCCGCCCGGTGTCCGGTAGGTGATCCGTACGGGCCGGACGGCGGCGCCCGCGTCCACGGCGGCCTGGAAGACGGCCGAGGTGAACCGGCCCTGTTCCCGGCCGCACCAGGTGCACGCCTCGGGGAAGGCGATCACCCGTGAACCCTCCCCGAGGGCGCCGGAGAGGGTGCGTACCGCGTCGGGCAGCGCACGCAGCCGCTCGCGCTCCACGAACAGCGTGCCGCCCCGGGCGGCCAGCGCGCCCAGCACCGGCCAGCGCCGGATCTCGCTCTTGGCCAGCATCCGTCCGGGGAAGACGGTGGCGAGGAGCGGGATGTCCAGCCAGGAGATGTGGTTGGCGACGACCAGCACCCCGGCGCCGCGCGGGGCCACGGCGCCCGCCGCCCCGTACTCCCCCGCGCCGAGCACCGTGATCCGCAGGCCGAAGGCGCGCAGTACGCCGCGGGACCAGCTCCGGGTGAGCCGGTCGCGTACCACCGCGTTCAGCGGGGCGAGGAGCGGCGCGAGGAGCGCGCCGCACAGGACGAGCGGGATCCCCACCAGCAGGCGGCCCGCCCCGGCCGCCGCCCCGGCCGCCGGGCCGCGGTGGCGCGCGCAGCCCCGCGGGGTGCAGGGCGCGGTGGGCAGCCAGGCGCTCATGCGGTGGGAGCGAGGGAGAGGAAGTGCCGCAGGTAGCGCGGGTTGGTGCGGCGCATCGACAGCAGGACGTACAGGTCGGCGACGCCGAACTCCGGGTCGTGCGCGGGCGCTCCGCACACCCAGGCGCCGAGCCGCAGATAGCCGCGGAGCAGCGCCGGCAGTTCGGCGGGGGCGGCGGTCGCCGCGGCGGGCTCCGGGGTCCAGAGCCGGTGCGGGGTGACCCAGTACTCCTCGGGTGCGAGGTGCTTGTCCTTGACGCGGTTCCAGGTGGAGGCGGCCAGCGCGCCGCCGTCCGCGAGGGGCACCGAGCAGCAGCCCGCCAGCCAGTTGTGCCCGGTGGTCGTCATGTAGCGGGCGAGCCCGGCCCAGATCAGGGCGATGACGCCACCGGTGCGGTGCAGCGGGTGGACGCAGGAGCGGCCCACCTCGACCAGGTCGTGGCGGATCGGGGCGAGCCGGGCGAGGTCGAACTCGCTGTCGGAGTAGATCCGTCCGGCGGCCCTGGCGCGCTCGGGCGGCAGCAGCCGGTATGTGCCGACGACCTCGCCGGTGGACTCCTCCCGGACCAGCAGGTGGTCGCAGTACGCGTCGAACGCGTCGGTGTCGAGACCGGGCTCGGGTCCGTCGAGCCGGGCGCCCATCTCCCCGGCGAAGACGAGGTGGCGCAGGCGCTGGGCGGCCCGGACGTCCTCCTGGGTGCGGGCGAGGTGGACGAGGTAGCGCGGCTCGGCGCCGGCGGCGGGGCCCTGGAGGGGGAGCGGGGCGGTGTGCGGGGCGGAGGAGAGCACGGGGACGGTGGCGGGAGCGGGGGCGGGCATGGCGGACTCCTGTGCCGTAGGGAGGGCGGGCCGCCGGGTCCGTCGCGGGCGCGTTGACCCGGCACCTCGTTTCTTCCGTGACCGGCTGGATTTGACATGACCACACGGCGGAATACGGATGTGAGGCGGCTGAATGCCGGGGACCGCGCGGTGAGGACCGGCCCGAACAGCGCGCTCCCCGCTCCCCGGGGCCCGCCCTACAGCGCGCGGCCGGCGGGGCCGCCGTCCCCGGCCGCCACGTCGCGCGGGGCGACCACCGTGCCCGCCCAGGTCAGGGCCTTCCATCCGCCGGACGTCGTTGCTCCGTCGGCGCCCTCCAGGACCACGACGCCCGTGTTGTCCAGTGCGTGGGCGGCGGCGAAGTCCACCTCCACGTTCTCCGCGCGGGCGGCGGTCCACATCCGGATCGCCGCCCCGTGGCTGACCAGCGCCACCGTGCCGGCGCCCGTCGCCGCCGCCTCCGCGACCACGGCGTCGAACCGTGCCAGCGCCTCGGCGCCGCTCTCGCCGCCCGGCATCCGCAGCTCCGTGTCGCCCGCGGACCAGGCGAAGGCGGTGGTCAGATAGCGCCTGATCGCCTCCTCGTCGCCGCGCATCTCCAGCTCTCCCGCCGACAGCTCCCTGATCCCGTCCCTGACCTGCGTCTCCAGGCCGCGCGCGGCGGCCAGCGGCGCCGCCGTGAGCCGCGTACGGACCAGGTTCGAGACGTACAGCGCGCCGATGTCCTCGTCCGCGAGCGCGGCGGGCAGCGCGGCGGCCTGCCGCTCCCCCGTCGCGGTGAGCCCGGGACCGGGCACCGCGGTGTCCAGGAGGCCGGCGAGGTTGGACGGTGTCTGGCCGTGGCGGATCAGCAGCAGGCGCATGAGGTGACGCATCCTCCGGATGGGCGTACGGGTATCCGTACCACTGTCCCAGAGAGCGGCCGGTGCCATCGTGGCCTCGCGGTGGCCGGCGAGGTGGGGCACGGTGGAGGGAGGTCGCGGGTCCCGCGACGCGTGAAGGCGTGAACGTGAGCCCTGAAGAGGAGACGGCCCCATGTCGCACCACACCTACCGGGTCACCGAGATCGTCGGCACCTCGCACGAGGGCGTCGACGACGCCATCCGCAACGGTGTCAGCCGCGCGGCGCGGACGCTGCGCGGACTGGACTGGTTCGAGGTGACACAAGTACGCGGCCACATCGTCGACGGCGACATCGAGCACTACCAGGTCGGTATGAAGGTCGGATTCCGGCTCGACGACGAGGACTGACCGAGGACTGACCCCCCAGGGCGCCCGCCGCCACCCGTACGCCCTGCTCCGACGCTCAGGCAGTGAACCCCGCGTGGACATGGTCGTGGTGGGTGTCGTCGGTGAAGAACTGGCCCGCGGCGCCGCCGGAGAGCCGTACAGGACCGCCCACGTTGTACGAGCCGGCCGCCGCCGCGTCCCGCATGAAGGTCTCCACGAGCCGGCGCGAGGTGGCCGGGTCCACGACCGCGTGACCGTCGATCTGCCAGACGTCGAAGGCCCGGCCGCGCGGATGGTCGCTGGGCCGGTCGGTGCCGAAGACGTCCAGCGGATGGCCGGAGCGGATCACGCTCACGTACATCCGGTACGTACCGGCCAGCCGGAGCAGGGCGCGCAGGACGCTCTCGTGGACGTGGCCGCTGCGGATGTCCGCCTCCGCGGCGGGCGGCAGGGCGATCCGTGACTCCGCCAGCACCCGGCGCGCGGCGGCGGGCAGCGAGGGTGCGGCGGCGCCGGGCCTGGCCGGGTGGAGCGCGGTGACCTCCCAGCGGGGCCGCGCCCGGCGCAGCCGTACGTCGACGGTCGTGCCGGTCGTGCCGGTCGCGTGTCCCGGGGTCCACTGCCGGCAGACCACCAGCACGCTGGCCGAGTCCGCCAGGATCCCGCCGTACTGGGCGTCGATCACCTGGAGCGCGGCCTCGTCGGCGGCGGGCAGCAGCGCCCCCGCCGCGTCCACGAGCGACGGCGCGGCGCCCAGCGCGGCCACCCGCCGTTTCGCCGCGGCGGCGCCGCCCTGCCCGGCGGACCAGCCGCCGATGGCCTCCACGACCTGGACGGCGCGCAGCTTGACGGCGGGGTTCACGTCGTCACGGTCGGGCCGCCACGGGGTGGTCGTCGGCAGCGGTACGGGCGAGGGCGTCGCGGCGGCCACTTCGGCCCCCGCCCGCGAGCCCCCGGAGCACCCGGCGGCGGCCCCCGCCAGCAGTCCACCGGTACCGAGCAGCAGCGCCCGCCGTCCGAGTTCCATGGCTCCACCCGTTCCCTGATCGCTCCTGTGCTCCAGGGTGCGGGACATCGGCCCCGGCCGCACGCCACCGGGGCCGTCCACCGCCGCGACGTGTGAGCGCGTACGCCGTACTACCGCGCGGTCAGCGGGCGACCTTGCGGATGGCCCGCAGCCACTCCTTGTTCATCGCCGCGATCGACGGCAGCGGGATGCCCTTGGGGCAGGCGGTGGCGCACTCCCCGGCGAGGGTGCAGCCGCCGAAGCCCTCGTCGTCCATCGTGGCGACCATGTCCAGGACGCGGGTCTCGCGCTCGGGCGCGCCCTGCGGCAGGACGTTGAGGTGGTTGACCTTGGCCGAGGTGAAGAGCATCGCCGAGCCGTTGGGGCAGGCCGCGACGCAGGCGCCGCAGCCGATGCACTCGGCGTGCTCGAAGGCGGAGTCGGCGTCGGGTTTGGGCACGGGGGTGGCGTGTGCCTCGGGTGCGGCGCCGGTGGGGGCGGTGATGTAGCCGCCGGCCCCGATGATCCGGTCGAAGGAGGAGCGGTCCACGACCAGGTCCTTGACGACGGGGAACGCGCCGGCCCGCCAGGGCTCGACGTCGATGGTGTCGCCGTCGGAGAAGTGGCGCATGTGGAGCTGGCAGGTGGTGGTGCGCTCGGGGCCGTGGGCATCGCCGTTGATGACGACACCGCAGGCGCCGCAGATGCCCTCGCGGCAGTCGTGGTCGAAGGCCACGGGCTCGTCGCCCTTGAGGATCAGTTCCTCGTTGAGGGTGTCGAGCATCTCCAGGAACGACATGTCCTCGGAGATGTCGTCGAGCCCGTAGGTGACCATGGCGCCGGGTGTGTCGGCGTCCGGCTGGCGCCAGACGCGCAGGGTGAGCCTCATGCGTAGCTCCGCTGGGTGGGGTGGACGTACTCGAAGACGAGGTCTTCCTTGTGCAGGACGGGGGCGCGGCCGGTGCCGGTGAACTCCCAGGCGGCGGCGTACGAGAACTCCTCGTCCCTGCGGGCCGCCTCGCCGCCCTCGGTCTGCGACTCCTCGCGGAAGTGGCCGCCGCAGGACTCGGTACGGTGCAGGGCGTCCAGGCACATCAGCTCGGCGAGTTCCAGGTAGTCGACGACGCGGTTGGCCTTCTCCAGCGACTGGTTGAACTGTTCGCCGGTGCCCGGCACCTTGATCCGGCGCCAGAACTCCTCGCGGATCTGCGGGATCCGGTCGAGCGCCTTGCGCAGCCCGCTGTCGGTGCGGGCCATCCCGCAGTGTTCCCAGAGGAGTTCGCCGATCTCCCGGTGGAACGACTCGGGCGTACGGTCTCCGTCGACGGCGAGCAGCAGCCGCAGCCGGTCCTCGGTGTCCGCGATCGCCTCGGCGACCTCGGGGTGGGAGTCGTCGACGGTGTCGTGGTGCGGGTGGCGGGCGAGGTAGTCGTTGATGGTGGACGGCAGGACGAAGTAGCCGTCCGCGAGCCCCTGCATGAGGGCGGAGGCGCCGAGCCGGTTGGCGCCGTGGTCGGAGAAGTTGGCCTCGCCGATCGCGAACAGCCCGGGCACGGTGGTCTGGAGGTCGTAGTCGACCCAGAGTCCGCCCATGGTGTAGTGGATCGCCGGGTAGATCCGCATCGGGACCTCGTACGGGTTCTCGGCGGTGATCCGCTCGTACATCTCGAAGAGGTTGCCGTACTTCTCCTCGACGGCCCGGCGGCCGAGCCGGGCGATCGCGTCGGCGAAGTCGAGGTAGACGCCCTGGCCGCCGGGGCCGACGCCGCGCCCCTGGTCGCAGACGTTCTTCGCGGCGCGCGAGGCGATGTCACGGGGGACGAGGTTGCCGAAGGACGGGTAGATCCGCTCCAGGTAGTAGTCGCGTTCGTCCTCGGGGATCTCGGCCGGGGGGCGGGTGTCGCCGTGCGCCACGGGCACCCAGATCCGGCCGTCGTTGCGCAGCGACTCGCTCATCAGGGTCAGTTTCGACTGGTGGTCACCGGAGCGCGGGATGCAGGTGGGGTGGATCTGGGTGAAGCAGGGGTTGGCGAAGTGGGCGCCGCGCCGGTGTGCCCGCCAGATCGCGGTGGCGTTGCTGTTCTTGGCGTTGGTCGACAGGTGGAAGACGTTGCCGTAGCCGCCCGAGGCGAGGACCACCGCGTCGGCGAAGTACGGGGTGATCTCGCCGGTGATCAGGTCGCGGGCGACGATGCCGCGCGCCCGCCCGTCGATGACGAGCAGGTCGAGCATCTCGGTGCGGGCGTGCATCTCGACGGTGCCCGCGGCGATCTGCCGGGAGAGCGCCTGGTAGGCGCCGAGCAGGAGTTGCTGACCCGTCTGGCCTCGCGCGTAGAACGTACGGGAGACCTGGACGCCGCCGAAGGAGCGGGTGTCGAGGAGTCCGCCGTACTCCCGGGCGAACGGGACGCCCTGGGCGACGCACTGGTCGATGATCTCGACGGAGACCTCGGCGAGCCGGTGCACATTGGACTCGCGGGCGCGGAAGTCGCCGCCTTTGACGGTGTCGTAGAAGAGCCGCTGGACGGAGTCGCCGTCGTTGCGGTAGTTCTTCGCGGCGTTGATGCCGCCCTGGGCGGCGATGGAGTGGGCGCGGCGCGGGGAGTCCTGGTAGCAGAACTGGACGACGTGGTAGCCCTGTTCGGCGAGGGTGGCGCCCGCGGCGCCGCCCGCGAGGCCGGTGCCGACGACGATCACGGTGTGTTTGCGACGGTTGGCGGGGTTGACGAGCTTCGCCTCGAAGCGGCGCCGGTTCCACCGCTCGGCGACGGGTCCGTCGGGCGCTGTGGTGTCGGCGAGCGGTGCGCCGGTGGTGTACTCGGTGTAGCGGGTGGGTTCGTTCATCTCAGCTCACCACTCCGGTCATGACGGCGACGGGTACGGCCACGAAGCCCGCGGTCAGCACCAGTGCCAGGGTGTTGGCGGCGGTCTTCAGGAGGCGGTCGCGGGCGGCGCTGCCCACGCCGAGGGTCTGCGCGGCGCTCCAGAAGCCGTGCCGGACGTGGAGTCCGAGGGCGAGCATCGCGACGATGTAGACCGTGTTGCCGTACCAGGTGGAGAAGGTGTCCACGACGTTCTGGTACGGATGGCCCGGCTGGAAGCCGCCGGGGTGGGCGGTGCCGGTCGTCAGGTCGAGGATGTGCCAGACGATGAAGAGGGCGAGGATGATCCCGCCCCAGCGCATGGTGCGGGTCGCGTAGCTCGCCCGCGCCCGCCGGTGGACGTAGCGGCTCGGGCGCGCCGCGATGTCGCGGCGGCTGAGCTGGTACGCGCAGACCCCGTGCAGGACGACGGCGGCGACGAGGACGATCCGGACGAGCCACAGCGCCCACTCGTAGTGCAGCAGCGGCTCGCCCATGGTGCGCAGCCAGTGGGCGTACCCGTTGAACTCGGACGCCCCGAAGAAGATCTTCAGATTGCCGAGCATGTGCGCGACGAGGTAGCCGAGCATGATCAGGCCGCTCACGGCCATGACCGTCTTCTTCCCTGTCGTCGATCTCCAGAGGGTGCGCGTCATGGACGCCCGTTTGTCCGTCCGGTCCGCCCGGTCCGTCCGCGTTGCCAGAGCCATGTTCATGACGCTAGGCCGTCCCGCCCGAGAGGTCCAAGACATGGTCCGGCTGATGTCCATAGGCCGTGCCTATCGTGGTCGTATCCTGAAGAGATGCAGTTGCAGCAGCTCGTCTACTTCGTGGCCGTCGCGGAGACCCGCCACTTCACCCGCGCCGCCGAGCGGGTGCATGTCTCGCAGCCGTCGCTGTCGCAGCAGATCAGGGCGCTGGAGAAGGAGCTGGGCGCCGAGCTGCTGAGCCGCGCGCGGGGCAATGTCGCCCTCACCGACGCGGGTGAGGCGCTGCTCCCGCTGGCCCGGCGGATCCTCGCCGACACGGAGACCGCGCGGGTCGAGGTCCAGGAGCTGGTGCAGCTCCGGCGCGGCCGGGTCAGGCTGGGCGCGCCGCCGAGTCTGTGCACGGGGCTACTGCCCGAGGTGCTGCGCGCCTTCCACGATCTGCATCCCGGCATCGAGCTGCTGATCGAGGAGAGCGGTTCGCACGACCTGGTACGGGAGCTGGCCCGCGGCGCGCTCGATCTGGCGCTGGTGGTGATGCCGCTGCCGGCCGCCTCCCCCGCGCTGACCACGGTCGAGCTGCTCCACGAGGACCTGGTGGTGGTCTCCTCGCCCGGCGCCCCGGCCCCCGGGAGCCCGGTGCGGATCGCCGATCTGGAGGGCCGGCCGCTGGTGATGTTCCGGCACGGCTACGACCTGCGCGAGCTGACCGTGGCCGCCTGCCGGGCCGCCGGGTTCGAGCCGTCGTTCACCGTGGAGGGCGGCGAGATGGACGCCGTGCTCGGTTTCGTACGGGCCGGGCTCGGCATGGCGGTCGTGCCGAGCATGGTGGCGGCGCGGGCGCGCGATCTGCGGGTCACGCCCCTGGCCAGGCCGGGGCTGAGCCGTACGATCGCGCTCGCCCACCGCAGCGACGTCGCCCCGCCGCGCGCCGCCCGGGAGCTGCAGAAGGTGCTGCTGTCCGCGCAGGGCGCGGCCGGGACTGCGGCGGTGCGGACCGCGGGGGCCGCCCGGCCGGCGGACGGCCGCCGCCCGGCTCAGACGGCGTCGGCCAGCGACAGCGTGTGGAGCCGCTCGGGCGGCCCCGGCCTGGCGTAGTACCAGCCCTGCGCCGTGTCGCAGCCCAGCCGGCGCAGGTGCTCGGCCTGCGCCCCGGTCTCCACGCCCTCCACGGTCACGGCCAGCTCCAGGCTGTGGGCCAGGGAGACGATCCCCTCGACGATCTTCAGATCGACCGGGTCGGCCGGGTGCTGCTGCATGCTCCGGGTGAAGGAACGATCCAGCTTGAGCACGCTCACCGGCAGTCTGCGCAGATTGGCCAGGTTCGAGTAGCCGGTGCCGAAGTCGTCGAGCGCGATGTCCACACCCATCTCGGCGAGCTGGCGCAGCGGTTTGAGCAGATCCTCGTCGGCGCCGATCAGCGCCGACTCCGTGACCTCCAGGCAGAGCGCGCCCGGCGGCAGCCCGACCCGTTCCAGCACCTCGACCGTGTCGGCGACGAGTCCGGGGTGGTGGAGCTGGGCCGGGGAGAGGTTCACATTGATCCGCAGCGGTCCGCAGAGCGCGCCCTCCGGCAGTTCCCGCTGCCAGAACCGTGCCTGCCGTACGGACTGTTCCAGCACCCAGCGGCCGAGCGGCACGATCAGCCCGGTGTGCTCGGCGAGCGGGATGAACCGGTCGGGGCCGAGCACCCCGTGCTGCGGGTGGGACCAGCGCACCAGCGCCTCCGCGCCGTGCACGGTGCCGTCGCCGAGATGGACCAGCGGCTGGTACTCGATGAAGAACTCACCGCGTTCCAGGGCCGCCGGCAGCGCCGTGGTCAGCCCGTGCCGGGTGATGGCACGGGCGTCGGCCTCCGGGTCGGCCAGCTCGAAGCGGTTGCCGCCCGCCGCCTTGGCCCGGTACATGGTGATGTCCGCGCTGCGCAGCACCTCGGCGGGGCTCCGCCCGTCAGCCGGGCCCTCCACGATGCCGATGGAGCCGCGTACGGTGAACTCCCGTCCCTCCAGCCGGATCGGGGTGGCCAGCACCCCGAGGATCCGGGAGGCGAGGTCGGTCACCTCGCTCCCGGTGCCGGGCCTGGTCGTCAGGGCCACGAACTCGTCGCCGCCGATCCTGGCGACCATCTCGCCCGGCGCGGTGGCGCACGACTGGAGCCGGTCGGCGACCTCGACCAGCAGCCGGTCGCCCGAGGAGTGGCCGAGGCTGTCGTTGATCGCCTTGAAGCCGTCGAGATCGAGGTAGCAGAGGCCGAAGCGCGCGCCGGCGCCGGCGGAGAGCGTCTTCTCCAGGCGCTCGAAGAACAGCGTCCTGTTGGGCAGCCCGGTCAGGGCGTCGTGGGTGGCCTCGTACCGCAGCCGCAGATTGAGCAGCCGCCGCTCGGTGGTGTCCTCCATCAGCGCGAGCTGGTACTGCGGGGCGCCCTCGGGGTCCCGGAGCAGCGAGAGCGTCAGGTTGGTCCACAGCACGGTGCCGTCGTTGCGGTAGAACGCCTTCTCGACCCGGAAGTGCTCGCGCTCGCCGCGCACCAGTTCGTCGTAGAGCCGCCACACCTGGGGCCCGTCCTCCGGATGGACCCACTCGCTCACATTGCGGCTGCGGACATGGTGTTCGAGCCCACCGAACATCGCGGTGAGGGTGTCGTTGACCTCCAGTACGTTGCCGTCGAGGTCGGCGATGCCGATGCCGATGGCCGCGCCCTCGAAGACCGCGTGGAAGCGGGCCTGGGTGGCGTGGAGCGCGTCCTCCGCGTCGCTGCGCGCCGCCAGCGCGGAGCGTGCGACGGCCTCCTGCTCGGCGAGGGTGCGCTCGCGCAGGGCCAGGGCGTACCCGGCGGCCAGGGCGTGCTGGAGGCGCGCGCACCGGGCGCGGCTCTCCTCCCCGGGCAGCTCGTCCGTACCGCAGTAAAGGATCAGGTACGCGTCGATGACGCCGAGGGTACGGCTCAGGGCCTCGGGGTCGGTGCAGTGCGCGGCGACCAGGGCGGTGCCCACCGCTCCGGCGGGCGAGCTGTCGAAGGGGCGTGCGTGCAGGGCCTCGCGCAGTGCGCGGGCCAGCGGCAGCAGGCACTCCTCGAACTCGGCGCGCGTGAGCGACGTGGCCGTCGCCGGGAAGATCGCACGGCTCCAGATCGTCGCGAACCGTCTGAGCCTGTCCTCCAGGCCGTCCGGGGCCTCAGCACCCGGCTCCTGTTCCGGCACCCTCACGCCTTGCGTCCCACTCCGGCGAATCCCGAGTAGGCGTACGGATCCTCCTGGTCGGCGGAGCCGGCGGGGCGCCAGTCGGGCATGGACACCAGGCCGGGTTCGACCATCTCGAAGCCGTCGAAGAACCGGGCTATCTGCTCGCGGGAGCGCATCACCAGCGGGCTGTGGGTCTCCGTGTAGACGGCGACGGCGGCGTCCGTGTCCTCCGTGGAGACCGGGACGCCGTCGTAGGAGGCGTGGGTGACGGTGATGAGGCTGCCGGGGGCGAGCGCGTCGCGCAGTTCGGCCACGGCCCGGTAGGGCTGGTCCTTGTCCTCCAGGAAGTGCAGGACGAAGTTGAGCAGCACCGCCACGGGCCGCTCCAGGTCGAGCAGTCCGGCCGCCTCCTGGCTGCGCAGGATCTTGCGTGGCTCGCGGAGATCGGCGTTCACCACGCCGGCGTGGGGGTCGCCTTCGAGGAAGGCCCGGCTGTGAGCGACCGCGACCGGGTCATGGTCGACGTAGAGGACCTTGGCGTCCGGGTCGAGCGCGGCGGCGACTTCGTGGACATTACCGAAGGCCGGAATGCCGGATCCGATGTCGAGGAACTGGCCGACGCCTTCCGCGTGCGCGAATTCCACGGTGCGGCGCATGAACGCCCGGTTCGCTTTCATGATCTTGGGGAGTCCCGGCATGAACCCCATGGCCCGGCGCGCGGCTTCCCTGTCCACCTCGAAATTGTGCGAACCGCCCAGATAGTAGTCATAAATGCGGGAAACGCTCGGCACCGAAATGTCGATGCCTTGCGGGGCCCAGGCGGGACGCTCCATCGATGTCTCCAACAAGTCGCCACGGAGTGCGGCCTGATAGCGGCCGGTTGTTCGAGCCGAGGCTACTGATCGACCGCCAAGAGAGCGAGCCCAAACGGAAATTAACGATCCGTTCTTGGTCACATACAGTCGGCATGTGCATGTGGTCCGCCGCCACACCGAGGAGTGTGACGGCGGACCGTTGGGCCGGAGACGCGGCGTGGGGACTACTCGGACGCTCCGACCAGCTCATTGTCGGGAGAGACGGCGAACCAGGTGCCGCCGACGCCCTGACCATTGGTGTCGCCGGGCTTCTTGTCCCCGGCGAAGGTGTAGATGGGCGAGCAGTTGAGGGTCTGCTGCTTGATTCCGTCGGGCCGGTCGAAGGTGACGAAGCCCTTGGTGGTGACGCCGTCGACGTCGTTCTTGGAGACGGGGGCGACAACCGGCCACTTGTCGAGGCAGGCGCCGGTGCAGGCGGTCTTCATCGGCCAGGCCGAGTCCTTCGTGAAGCGGTAGACCGTCATGCCCCGCGCGTCCACCACGACGTCGCCGAGCTTCGGGTCCTTGCGGACCGAGAGGCCCGCCAGGTCGCCCGAGGACTCATCCGCGGCACCCGAACCGCCGCCGGCGGCCGTCGGGGAGGCCTTCTTGCCGTCGGGGGCGGACGCGAACCAGGTGCCGCCCACGGCCTGCCCCTTGGCGTCGCCGGGGCTGGTGTCCTTGGCGAACCGGTACATCGGCCAGCCGTCGACGGTGAGCTGCTTGGTGCCGTCGGTCCGGGTGATCTCGCCGAGCAGGGAGGCCTCGGTCCCGGCCGCGGCCTTGGCGTCGCCGGCGGTCACGACGGGCCACGTCGTGGCGCAGTCGCCCTCGCAGTTGGACTTCGGCGGGGCCGGAGTGTCCTTGTCGAAGCGGTAGAGGGTGAAGCCCTCACTGTCGGTGAGGACCTTGCCGAGCTTCTTGCTGTCCCACACGGCGAGTTGGCCCGCGGGCTTGGCCGCCGCCGCCGTTCCGGCCCCGGCCGCACCCGCCCCTGCCCCGGCGCCGGTGTCCGCGCCGTATCCGCTGTCGGCGGCGCCGGCCGGGTTCGCGGCGCCCACGGACTGTCCGTTGGTGTTGGTGCCCGGGTCCTGACCGCACGCCGTCGTCAGGGCCAGTACGGCCGCCGCGGTGACCGCGAGCGAGGCGTTCCGCCAGGTGTTCATGTCAACTCCTGATATCCATGGGCCGGTTGAGGCGCTCGGGTGCGCTGCTCATGGTCCTAAGTACGGAACGGAGGCGGCATCCCGTTCAACGCGGCCGGAAAAAACTTCCGCGGCGTGTTCTCGCCGATGCCGAATACCCCCTATCAGGGGGAATCCGAGCGACTTCCGGCGTGCCGGGGCCCGTTGAGGTCCAAGCTCCTGCCCGTGCATGGATCGCTCGTCGGACGGCTGCTCACAGCCGCCGCACTCATCTCGCTGTCGGCCGCCGCCCCGGCGCCCGCCGCGGCGGACAGTTGCGCCTACGCCTCGACCGGTACGAGCGGCACGGGGTCACTGGTGGCCGTGGCGGGCAGCGGCGGCTGCCGGCCGACACCGACGCCTCCCCCGCCACCCGAACCACCACCGAAGCCACCACCCCCGCCACCCCCGCCACCCCCGCCTCCGCCTCCTCCGCCGCCTCCGCCGCCTCCGCCTCCACCACCTCCGCCTCCTCCGCCGCCGACGCCGCCTGAGCCACCGCCCGTCGTCCGGCCCCCCGCCCCACGACCGCCCAGCCCGGTACCCGCCCCACCGCCCGTCGCGGCGCCCCGCCCGCGTCCGGTGACCGTCGCGCCCGCGCCACCGCGTCCCGCGCCGCCTCCGCCCGCCCCGTCCCCGACACCGAGCCCGACCCCGTCCGCCGAACCGTCGCCGTCCGCCGTGGCGCTGCCCGCCTATCACCGGGCGACCCGTCCCCAGCCGTCCGGCTCCACCTCCCCCGTCCTCCGGATGCTTCTGATCACGGCCCCCGCCGTACTCACCGCGGCCGTGCTGCGTCCCCGCTCCCGCCCCCGTTCCCGCTGATCCACGGAGGTCCCATGTCGGACTGGCTCGTCCTGGGCATCGCGATGGCCGCCGCCTGCGCGGTCGTCCTCACCATCGTCATCTTCAACAACCGGGGCGTCACCGAGGACGACGACGAACCCGCGGAGGTCCCCGGTGTCATGGACTACATGACCATGATGATCGGCGTGGTCTACGCGATCGTCCTCGGCCTCGCGATCGCCGGCGTCTGGGAGGCCAGGGGCGCCGCCCAGGAGTCGGTGCGCCAGGAGGCGCAGGCGCTCCACGAGATCAGGCAGCGCGTACAGGTCTACCCCACGGAGGTACGGGAGCAGATCCGCGGCGACGTCGACGCGTACGTCTCGTACGTCGTGCACACCGAGTGGCCGCACATGTCCCGGCACGAGGCGCTCAGCGCGAAGGGCACCCAACTCCTCGACAAGCTGCGCGCCGACGTCTCGCAGTACGCGCCGCGCACCGACCTGGAGGGCCAGGCCTACCAGCCACTGGTCGACCAGGTGGCCACCGTCGACGACGCCAGAGGCACCCGGGGGCAGAACGCGGGGGCCACGATGCCGGGGGTGGTCTGGTTCGGCCTCATCATCGGCGCGGCGGTGACCGTGGGGATGATCTTCGTCCTCCAGATCAGACGCTCGTTCCGCGAACTGCTGCTGGCGGGGCTCTTCAGCGTCCTGATCGCCTTCCTCCTCTTCCTCATCTGGGACTTCGACGCCCCCTACGGGCGCGGCATCGGCGCGACCACGGCGCCGTTCCTCGACCTGTTCCCACAGATCGGCCGCTGACCGGCGGCGAACGGGGCACGGCTGTCCGCCACGCGGGGGACGGCCGTGCCCCATTCGCCCGTCAGCGATCGCGGCTGTGGTAGGGCGCTCCTAGCGTTTCCGGCATCGAGGCGCAGGTACCGGCTTCTGTGGAAAAGGTTCCACTGCTGCTCCTCGGGGACCCGGAGGCTCACCATGCGCGCGATACGTGCCACGACCACCGCTCTGCTGGGAGTGGCCGCACTCGCCCTGACGGCGCCCACCGCGGTGGCGGCGGTGCACGGCGGCGCCACGCCGTTCGGGTTCACCGTCACCCCCTCCACGGTCGCCCCGGGCGGGAGGGTGACCCTCTCCGTCACCAACTGCGCGTCCTCCGCGACCGCCTCCTCCGCGGTCTTCGACACCGTGACGATCCCCTCGGGCCGTACGGCCGCCGCCACCGTGGACTGGGACGCGAAGCGGGGCGCGGTGTACCAGGTCTCGTTCACCTGCAACGGGACGACCGGCCGTACCAACCTCACCGTCGCGGGTGCGGCCGCCACCGCGACCCGCGCGCCGGTGGTGTCCGCCACCAGCCTCGCGCCCGCCGGGGTGCGGGGCGGTCTGGGCGGCAGCGTCGGCGGCGTCGGTACGGGCGAACTCGTCGCGGGCACGGCGCTCGTGGTGACCGCCGCCGCCGGAACCGTGTGGACCGCGCGCCGGCGGACGGAGGGCCGGGCCCACTGACCACCCACCACGGACGCCGGACGCCCGTCGCCCCGAGCCACGTTCCGGCT
>NZ_JBHZEJ010000021.1:44340-106866 GCF_042756365.1 Streptomyces sp. NPDC059092 | reverse complement strand
GCCGCCCCTGCCCCTGTGGTGGGCCCGGCGCCCGCGGGGCCCACTGGGGCGGGCCGGTTGGGGGCCGCCCCCGGGCGCACCCCACCGGCCCGTCCGAAGGGCGATCGTGTCCGGGGCGGGTTTCGAAAGCCCCGGTGACCGGTGTCAGGCGGTGGTGAACAGCAGCCCGGCCAGCGGGTCCTCGCCCAGGAACGCGGCCAGTTGGTCACGGTCCGGTGCGGTGGCGGGACCTCGGCGGCCCACCGCGTAGGCCGCCGAGGCGTTGGCGCCTCGCGCGGCTGTCAGGGGGTCCTTGCCCTGGGCGAGCAGGGCAAGGAACGAGCCCACATGGGCATCGCCCGCCCCGTTGCTGTCGACCGGCCGGACCGGGAAGCCGGGTACGTGCCGGGTGGGCTCCCCGGGGGCGGCCAGCCAGCAGCCGTCCTTGTCGGCCCGTACGATCACTCCCGCGCCCGGTGCCAGCCGTTCCCGCAGGGCCGTCGCGGCCACCTCCGGGTCGCTGTGGCCGGACATCAGCCGGGCCTCGCGGGCATTGGCGCTGAGCCAGTCCGTACGGGCCAGCACCGGTGCCAGTACCGCGTCGGGGATGTCGGCGACCAGCGGCGCCGGGTCGAGACAGACCGTGACGTCCGGGCCCAGGGCGGCCGTGAAGCGGGACAGCAGGGGGCCGCTGCCCCCGATCGCCAGGCCGTAACCGGAGAGCTGCACCAGGTCTCCCGGGCACAGCCGGGCGGCGACGGACGCGGTGTCCGCCTCCGTGAGGTCCGCCTCGACACCGAAACTCGTGATGAAGGTCCGTTCGCCGCCGTCGTCGATCAGGGCGACGGTGAAGCCGGTGTCCCCGTCGGCGCGGACCGGCAGGAGGGCGCTGACTCCCTCGGCGGTGAGTGCCGCGCGTACGAGATCTCCGTACGGGCCGGTGCCGTGGAGTCCGGCGAAGACCGCTTCCGTACCGAGACGCCGGGCGGCGGCCAGGGTGTTGAAGCCGCCGCCCGCGGTCAGCCGGGTCCGTGAGCCGATGACGTCCGCGCCCCGTTCGGGCAGCGCGGGGACCTCGATGACCAGGTCCGCGATGACGTTGCCGGCGAGGACCAGACGGCGGCTCATCGGCCGGCCTCGTTCAGGACGGACGCGGCCGGCGCGTGGTGCGGGGTCCGGCCGAGGCGGCCGGCGAGCGCGTACACACCGGCGCCGACGGCCATCGAGATCGCCCAGCCCAGACCGTTCACACCCAGCCAGGTGCCGGCGAGAGGACCGGAGAACCACACGTCCTTCTCGCTCGTTCCCGCCTCGGTGAAGAGCAGACCGGCCACGATGGCCACCGCCCAGCCGGTGACGGCCGGCAGATGGAAGCCACCCGTGTACCAGTACCGGCTGCCGCGTGTGGTGTCCATCAGCGCCGCCGCGTCGTAGTCACGGCCGCGCAGGGAGTCCACCACGATCACCCCGATCCACGCGGAGATGGGCACGGCCAGGAGGGTCAGGAAGGTGGAGAAGGGCCCGTAGAAGTCCTTCGCGATCAGCATGAAGTACATGCCGCCGGCGAACATCAGCACCACATCGATGGCCACGGCCATCGGACGCGGCACCCGCAGACCCAGCGTGATCATGGTCAGGCCGGCGGAGTAGGTGGAGAGGTGGTTCGACATCAGCAGTCCGCCGAAGGCCGCGATCAGATACGGGATGGCCATCCAGGACGGCAGCATGGCGTTGATGGCCGCGACGGGGTCGGACGCGGTGGCGAGCGCCGGGTCACCGGCGGAGAGCAGCGATCCGAGCGAGATCAGCAGGACGAGCGGGATGCCCGCGCCGAACGCGGAGGCCACCACCAGCCGCCGTCCCGGGATCGCGCGCGGCAGGTAGCGCGCGTAGTCGGCGCCCGCGTTCGCCCAGCCGATACCGGTGCCCGCGGCGATGAAGCCGATGCCCGCCACCACTCCGCTGGTCGGTCCCGCCGGTGCGTCGAGCACCTTGGTCCAGTCGACGGTCGCGACCAGGAAACCCATCACGATCAGATTGAGGATCCCGAAGACGACGGTCGCCCACTTGTTGATCCACATGATGGTGGCGTGCCCGAGACCGCTGATCAGCAGCGTGCAGACGATGAAGACCAGCAGACAGACCAGGGTGAGCACGGTGTTCTGGCCGACGCCGAACGCGATGGCCAGCAGCGCCAGCAGGGCGTAGGCCGCGGTGGTCGTCGTGATCGTCTCCCAGCCGATCCTGCTGAGCCAGCTGATCAGGGTCGGTCCGGCGTTGCCCCGCTGCCCGAAGACCGCGCGGGAGAGGGTGAGAGCGGGCGCTCCGCCCTTCTTGCCCGCGAGGCTCAGCGCGCCGACCAGCGCGAAGGAGCCGAACGATCCGAGCAGGGCGATCAGCGCGGCCTGCCAGATGTTCAGTCCCCGGAAGGCGACGAGCGTGGCACCGAGCGGAAGCCCGAGGATGCTGATGTTGGCGGCGAACCAGGTCCAGAACATCTGACCTGCGTGGCCGTGTCGTTCGGCATCCGGGACCGGTTCGATCCCTCGGGTTTCCACGGAACCGACAACGTCGTTGGTTCTCGAAACGGTCATCACGGACTTCCTTGCGTCGTGCGGAGAGACGTGTGGGGCAGGTGCGGGTAACAGGGGGGGGCGGACGGGGGTGGCGGATGCCCGGACGCGGGCCCGCGGGGGCGGGCCGGCGCGTGCCGGCCGGGCGGTTCAGGGGGCCGGCGAGAGAGCGGGGCCGGTGCCGCGGAGGCCGAGGAGGCGTACGGTCAGCGGCTCCAGTTCGAGTGCGTTGACGGTACGGAGGGTCTGGACGGCCTCGGCGGGCAGCGCGGAGAGCCCGGCGACCGAGCCCGCGACCGCTCCGGCGATGGCGCCGATGGTGTCGCTGTCGCCGCCGAGGTTGGCGGCCAGCACCGCACTGCGCCACGGGTCCCCGCCGGCCACCGCGAGCACGGCGAACGCCGCCGGTACCGATTCCTGGCTGGCGACGCTGGTGCCGACGAGCGCGCAGATCCGGTCCAGGGCCTCGGCCTGCGGCAGGCCCTCCACCAGATGCCACGCCCACTCGATCCGGGCCGCGATGTCCGCCCCGGCGATCCAGTGTCCGCGCCGGGCGCCGGCCCGCGCCGCGGTGACGGCCGCGGTGACGGCCTCGTCCAGCGTGCCACCGCCGACCCCGGTGCTGACGGCGGCGGCGACGGCCGCGGCTCCCGCGATGCCCACGGTCGTGTCATGGGTGACCTGACAGGACTCCACGACACGGTCGAGGAAGCCGGCCAGAGGCTCGGCCGCGAAGGCGATGCCGACCGGGGTGACACGCATCGCGGCGCCGTTGGTGGAGCCGTACCTGCCGGCCTCAGCGGCCGGTACGCCCCGGGAGACGGCGTCCAGCGCCGCCTTGGTGGAGGGGCCGAGGAGATCGAAGGAGCCCTTGGCCTTCATCTCCTTCTCCCAGGCGAGGAGTTCGTGGGCGAGGCGGAGCGGGTCGATCCTGCCGTGCCCCTCGTCGAGGAGCTTTCCGACGATGACCGCCTGGTCGGTGTCGTCGGTGACCGATCCGGCGGGCATGCCCGCGCTGACCGGGTTGTCCGGCAGGGCGGGTTCGAAGCCGGTGACGGTTCCGTAGACCCGTACGACGTCCTCCCGGGACATGATCTGGGTGGGCATGCCCAGTGCGTCGCCGAGGGCGAGTCCGTAGTAGGCGCCCAGGGCGCGGTCGAGCTGGTGGTTCACGAGTGGCCTCCTCGGCCCGAGCGGACGTGCAGTTGGAACCGGACAGGGTCGAGCAGGCTGGTGACCTGCTCGACGACCGAGCCGTCGGCGGCCCGGTGGACCTGCGCCAGGTGGAGGAACGACTCGCCGGGGGAGCGGTTGAGCAGGGCGGCCTCCGCCGTGTCGAGGCCCCGGACCGAGACCAGGCCCTCGCCGGAGTCGGTGACCCGGCCCGCGGCGACGAGCGCCGTACTCAGTGAGCCGCCGCCGAGGCCACGCAGCGGGAGACCGGCCAGTTCCCCGACGGCGGGGACCCGGCTGCGTTCGAGCGAGACCCCCCGGCCGTCGGGCAGGCGTCTGACCCGGTCGAGCGCGAGGAACGTACTCGACTCCAGGGCCAACTCCCCGGCCAGTTCCCGGTCGGTCACCTCCTCGAAGCGCAGCACCTCGACGGACAGCTCGATGCCCTGCTCGGCCAGCGCCTGGGCCCAGCCGAGGCGGTTGTCCAGGGGCGTACCGTCGAAGGTGACGAATGAGCCGATTCCGGCGTGCGTGGAGATCAGCCCCTGCTCGCCGAGGACCTGCAGGGCCTGCCGCAGCGTGGTGCGGCTGACGCCGAACCGCTGGGTGAGGGCGTGCTCCCCAGGCAGTCTGCCGCCGTCCGAGTGGACGCCGGAGCGGATCTCGTCGGCGAGAACGCGGGCGATTCGATGATGTTTCTGTACCTGTCCAGGCATGTCTAGAACGTACGCGTGCCCTCCCCTCCAGGTCCATGACCGTGACCGAATCTTTGCGTACGGTGGCCGGCCTTCGAGCCCGGTACAACCATCCGTACCGATCGCGGGTCACATCACGTGGGAGCAGACCGCTCCTGAGGGACACGAGGGGGAAGTATGAGAATCACCCGCAGTATCGCGGCCGCCGGCGCCTTAACCGCACTGGCGGTCGCGGGCACGACCGCGCTCAGCGCCACCGCCTCCGCCGCACCCAACGTCACTCCGCAGGGCGTCTGCGGCAGCGCCTACAAGACCGTGAACTCGGCGGCTGTCGGCTCCCGGGGCACCGTCTACCTGACGTACAACTCCTCGAACGGCAAGAACTGCGTCGCGACCATCCGCACCAACCCGGGCACGGCCACCTACGTGTCCGCGTACATCTACGTCCCCGACACCGAGGAGTGGGCCGGGGACGACGGGAACTACACGTCGTACGCGGGACCGGCCTCCGTCTACGGCAAGGGCCACTGTGTGAGCTGGGGCGGCGCCATCGACAACGTGTACGTGTCGGTGGAGAACTCCAACTGTTCCACGCTGAAGGAGCACCGGGTCACCGGAGTCCGCTGATCCGGCACTTCACCGGCGGGGTCGGACTGCCGCTGGGCCGCGTACCGGCCCGGGGCAGTCCGAGCACGGCGCCGGACATGCTTTCGGCGTACTTCGTGGTCGTCGGTGTGCCGCTGACGGTCGTCCTCGGAGTGGTCGTCGCCGCTCTGCTGAACAACGGCATCGACCGGGCGCGCACCTTCTTCCGCGTCGGCCTCTACGCCCGGGTGGCCACCACCATCGTCGCGATCGCCGTGGTCCGGCGGTTCGGAGACCCGGGGAGCACGTTCCGTTTCCGGTTCTTCCGTGCCTCGGCGCCGGGCGGCGCCGAGGCACTCGGGCGGGCCGAGGTCTGCGAGTCCCCCTCGGGGTGTCACCGGGGCCGTTCGGAGTCGCGAGGGGAACGGGGCGAGCGCAGAATGGAGGAAACTACCGGCGTTGGGAGCACACGGTGATCCTTATCGGCGTCATCCTGCTTGTGGTCGGATTCATCACCAGCATCTCCGTCCTGTGGACCATTGGGATCGTCCTTGTCGTGATCGGCGCGATCCTGTGGGTACTGGGCGCTCTGGGACACGCGGTGGGAGGCAGGCGCCACTACTGGTAAGCCCCGGCCCGTACCGGTGAAGCCCCGGCCCGCCCGGCGTTGGAAGACCCGGTCGGCCCCGGCGTTCAGTGTGCTCGCGCGCGCGTGGCCCCCGTACCGGCACCGCGCTCCCTGTCCCCGCGCAGAGCCTGGTGGACCGCCCAGACGACGGAGACCAGCGGCACCGCCACCACGGCTCCCACCACGCCGGCGGCGATCGCGCCCCCGATCACCGAGAGCGCGACCACGACCGGATGCAGGCGGACGGCCCAGCTCATCACCATCGGCTGGAGCAGATGGCCCTCGATCTGGCCGATGATCACGATGAGCGCGATCACGACCGCCGCGATGAGCGGGCCCTTCAACGCCAGAGCGACCACCGCCGCGATGGCGAGGGCGATCGGTGACCCGACCAGGGGAACGAAGGTGGCGAAGAACTCCAGCAACGCCAGAGGGAACGACAGCGGCACGCCCAGTGCGAACAGCGCGAGTCCGACGAGTACGGCGTTGGTGGCCGCCACCAGGACGATGCCGTGGGTGTATCCGACGAACGTCGTCCACGCCGCACGGCCCGTGATCTCCACCCGCCCGCGCGCCGTGGCCGGCAGCTGATCGCAGAACCATCGCCACTGGCGTTCGCCCGAGTGGATGAAGAAGACCGAGCAGAAGACCGCCAGCGCGAACACGGTCAGGACCTCGATCAGCTTGCCCACGCCGCTGAGCGCCGTGCTGAGCAGGGCGGTCCGATGGCTGGACAGGAATTGCCCAGTCCGGGCCCGGACGTCGGTCAGTGCCTTGGAGTTCAGCCGGAACGGCGGCTTCTCCAGCCAGCGCCCGATCCTGGAGAGGCCGTCGCCGAACTGCCGTTCCAGGCCGGCCATTTCGCCGGCCACCACCTCGCCGATCAGGGACAGCACGCCGAGGAGCAGGAGGATGCTGCCCAGGAGCGCCACCGCGACGGCGAGTGGCCGGGGCATCGCCCGGGCCAGGAGGTCCGCCACCGGGCGCAGCATCGCGGCGCCGACCAGTCCGAGGAAGACGGCCACCACGAGGTCGTGGAACCGTCCCAGCACGACGAGTACGCCGTACACGAGGGCCGCCACGAGAAGGATCCGCCAGGCGTAGGCGGCACCCTTCCGCAACGCGAGGGCCACAGGCGGCTCGCCCGTCGGCACGGCCGCCGCGCGCCGCGCCCTGAGCCGCCGGGCCGCGGGTCCTTCGGTACGGCGCGGTTCTCGGCGCGGGGCCGCACGGATCCGGCGCCGCCGTCCGTCGCTCGGGAGGCCTGGGTCCGGAAGGTCGGGCTGCTGGTGCGATCGCCTGGGCATTCCTCGCTGGTACCAGACCACGGCACGTCGTCCCAGCTCCCGCGACCGCGTGCGCGCGAAGTCACCCCCACAGGCGGATCCCCCGGACCCACGGACCTGCGCGGACCTGCCGGGCCGGCCGGGTCAGGCCCCGCGTGCGGTCAGACGTTCCGCACCGGGTACGGAGCCGTGGCTCACGGGGCGCGGAGAGGGGGCCAGCAGGTCGCTGTGGCGCTCCTGGAGCAGGCGTTCGTGGTCGGGGGTGAAGTAGGTGCGCCAGATGCCCACCGCGAGACCGTCCCCGTCCTGGGCGTGGTCGGCGGGGGAGGGCGGTGGCGGCAGCGGGGTGGTGGGGGAGGGGGCGCCGGTGGCGTTCCGCAGCCGGGCCAGGGCCTCCCGCCGGGCTTCGGCGGTGCCGCCGTGGGCGGGGCCGACGAGTTCTTCGTGGGTGATCACGCACACCGCCGGGTGACGCAGGAGCCACTGGCAGCGGCGGGCTTCCTCCATACCGGGGAAGCCGGGGTCGGTCAGGGCGAGGGTGATTCTGGCGTCCATGCCGGGCAGGGCGCTGACGATGTCGCGGTAGACGAGGTGTTCGGGCATGGATCCGACACGGTCGGCGGGCCGGGAGAGCATACGGATCTGGCTGATGATCCGGTCGCGTACGTCGCGGTGGTGGAGGACGATCCGCGGTTGCCCGGTGGCCTGCCAGAGGCGCAGGAGGCCCGCGTCGGTGCGCTGGAGGTCGAGGCTGTTCACGTACCAGCAGCCGTGGGCCGGCAGGAGCCGGAGGAGGTCGGCGTCGGGGACGCGGGTCAGCCGGTCCTCAAGGCCGGGGTCGACCGGTGAGGCGGCGGTGACCGGCTGTCCCAGGCGTGTCCACCACACCCGCCACAGGGCGCTGACGCTGTCCTGGTAGGCCGCCTCCAGGTGTTCCCGATCCCCGCCCTGCCTGCGCAGCAGCGACGCGGCACGGTCGGAGCCGTACGCGGCGCTCAGCAGCCCGTGGACCTCTCCGGGGCCCGGCGATTCACCGCGGCCGGCGGGTCGGGGCTCGCTCATCGTGCCGTACGGGGTGTAGCCGAGAGCGGTGGTGGCCTCGGCGAGCAGCGGTGTGCCACTGCCGCGCAGCGAGGCGACGATCACCTGGGGCACTGCCATGGAGCGTCTCCTGGGAGAAGGGGCGTGCGCCTCGGGAGAGGCGAGGGCTCAACGGACCGGAGCGGCGCGGGTGGTGCGGTACGCGGAGGTGGCGGCCGGTGCGGTCACCGGGACGGTCCGGGGGGAGAGGAGGAGGTCTTCGTAGGTGTGGTGGCGGCGGGTGGCGGTGCGGTGGTGCAGCAGGTCGGCGGCGCGGGCGTGTTCGCCGGTGTCGACGAGGGCACGGGCGAGGGTGTCCTGGACGATTTCCCGTTCGACCCGTACGCCGCCGATCCGTTCGGTCTTCTCGGCCAGGCCGGTGAGGAGGTCCACCGCGGCCTGCGGCCGGCCGGCGGTGACGTCCGCCAGTGCCTGGACGACGGGGGCGAGGACCTGGTGGTAGTCGGGCCGGTCCTCGGCGGCGGCCCGCCGGGCGAGGGCGCGCAGATCGTCGGTGGCGGCCTCGACAGCGAGGGCCAGGGCGAGGTTGAAGGTGTGGAAGATCTCCGCCATCCCGCCCGGACCCGCCAGCAGCTCCCGGACGTGGGCCGGTTCGCAGCGGTTGGCCGGCTCCTGCCCGGCCAGCAGCAGACGCCAGTTCGTCGCCGCCCGCATTCCCACATCCGCCCGGTCCAGCACCTCGTCCGCCCGTCTGCGTGCGTCCGCGAAGTCGCCGCAGGCCAGAGATTGCAGAGCGGCGTGCCAGTTCAGATGCTTGAACTGCATGGCCCGGGGGTCGGCCGCCAGCCACCGGTCGAGGAAGGCGGTGGAGGCGGGGCCGGCCCCCAGTTCCTGCTCGGCGTGCGCGCGGGCGTGGGCCGCGAGCCCCGAACGGGGACACTGGTCCAGGGCGCGCAGGGCCAGCTCGTACGCCTCCTCCGCCCGGCCCTGCTCCGCGCGGACCCAGGCCATCCTGCTCGTCCACAGCCAACTGTCCGCACCGGCCAGGGCGTACTGCCGCTCCACCAGGTCATCGCCGTGCGTACGGTAATCGGCGTCACCGCACGCGTGAAAGGCGTCCATCAGCAGCCCGGCCACCTCGTCCCCGGGCCACCGCGCGAAGTGCGCCACCAGATGGTCGGCCGTCAGCCGGTACTGCCGGTGCGTGTGGAGGAACACGCCGTACACCAGGCTCACCGACCGCGCGCCGGCGGTCCGGGCGTCCCGGTGGGCGACCACGAGTTCGTCGCGCAGCGTCCCGTCGCTCAGTCCGTCGCTGGTCGCCAGGGTCAGCAGCGCCCGAGCCACGCCGAGCGTCGGGTCTTCCGCCACCCACCGCCGCAGCAGCCGCGGGCCGTGTCCGCTCAGCGCCGCCAGTTCCCGCACCGCCGGCTGTTCCAGCGACACCTCCGCAGGCGCCGGAGCCGTCATGACCGCGTTCCTTCCGGCGGCTCCGGGCCCGTCGGCATCAGACCGAGGACCGGAACACGGCGGTGCAGACGATACCGCTGGTGCCGCACTGGTTGCGGGGCAGACTCAGCGGCAGGCTCGCGTAGTTGCCGCTCGCCGCACCGCTGCCGGCGGCGGTGCCGCCCGCGGCCCGCGCGTCGCCCTGGTTCGCGCAGGTGTTGCCGAACGTCGCGTTCCCGATCCCGATGACGCTCGCGTGCGCGGCCCCGGCCGGAGCCAGGGCGGCCCCCAGCACGGCACCGGCCACGGCCACCCGCCTCCCCGTGCCGCGGACACCGCTGTCCACGTCCTTGCGCATGCTCCCGGACACCGGACCACGTCCCTCTTGCCTAGCCGTCACCGCGACATTCCCTCCTCGTGCCGGCTTCCGGCCACGGCCGGATCCGGCTCGGATCCCGCCCGGGAAGAGAAGCCCGGGCCTCGGTCGATCAACGAGCGGACCGGGATGAGGTAGCGGGCGCCTTCGGCCGAGGGGGCCGCCGGTCCGTGCGGGGCCCAGCGACCTACGCCGGGGAGTTGCCCGACGGCGGACCGGCCTGGCCCCACCACACGGGCCGTCGGCCTCCGTCTCCCTCCGGGCGGCCTCCGGGGACGCCGGAGCGCCTGGGAGTCAGGACGGTCGTCGAACCGTCCTGACTCCCAGGTCCGTCCTCACGCGCCGGAGTGGACGGCGGCGACGGTGCCGCCGTCGACGAGAAGGTCCGTGCCGGTGATGAAGGTCGCGGTCGGGCCGAGCAGGAAGGCGGCGGCGTCGGCGATGTCGTTGGGGGTGCCCAGCCGCCCGGTGGCGGACGCGTCGACCATGGCGCGTATCTGCCGGCCGGATTCTCCGGCCAGTTCCTGCCGGCCCATCGGGGTGGCGATGACGCCGGGGCTGATGGAGTTGATACGGGCACCGCGCCTGCCCCAGGCCGTGGCGGCGGCCCGTACGCGGAGCAGGTTGGCGCGCTTGGCGAGGGTGTAGGCGCGGCCCGCGTCGGTAGCCGTTCCGGCGCCGGTGCACGGCAGGTGCAGCAGCTCCTCGGCACGGGCGTGGGCCAACTCGCGCTCCTGCTGGGGATCGAGAGGGGCCGCCATGTGACCGGCCATACTGGCGATGACGACGCCCGCGCCGCCCGGGGCGATGACGCGGCCGAACTCTTCGAGGACCAGGGCGACGCCGACCAGATCGACCCGGAGGACCGCCGAGGCGGGCGCCTGCGCGGGGGAGAGCCCCGCCGTGTGGACGACCTGGCTGACGGCACCCCGCTCCGCCGCCGCCTCGGCGAGGCCGGTCACCGATTCGCGTGACGAGACGTCGACGTGGTGGGCGGTGACGTCGTAGCCGTCACCCCGCAGAGCCTCGGCGGCGGAATCCAGGGCCGCCTCGTCGAAATCGGCCAGCAGCAGTGTTCTGCCCGTGCCCTGGCGGCGTGCGATCGCCCGCCCCATCCCGCCCACACCGATCACGACGACCACGTCCGTGTTCATGCGTTGCCTTCCCCATCACTCATTACGAAACTGTCAGTCTCGTAAAGGACCGTACCCCTCGGTGGTCCCCCGGGGAACACCGGCTGCCTACCCTGGGGCCATGACAGAGGGGCGCGGCCGACCGCGCAGTACGAGCGCCCACCGGGCCATCCTCGACGCCACGCGGGACCTGCTGGCCGAGAACGGTTACGCCCGGCTGTCGATCGACCGCGTCGCCGCCCGGGCCGAGGTGGGCAAGCAGACCGTCTACCGGCGGTGGCCCTCCAAGGCGCCGCTCGTGGCCGAAGCCGTTCTGGACGGCTCCCACGCCCCCGGCCCGGCCGACACCGGCGACGTCCACCGGGATCTGAGGGCCTGGCTGTACGGGCTGGTGGCGTTCATGGCCGACCCGCGGAACGCGGCGCTGATCCGCGCCCTCACCGCCGCCGCCGCGGAAGACCCCCACGATGCCGAAGCCCTCTACGAGCGGCTCACCGGACCGCAGCGCGAAGAACTGGTCCAGCGGCTGCGGGCCGGCGCCGAGGCCGGACAGGTACGTGCCGACGCGGACCTGGACGCGGTGGCCGACGCTCTCGTCGGGGCCCTGCTGTATCAGACGCTCGCGGGCAACGATTCCCTGTCCCTGCGTCGAGCCGACGGGCTGTTCGACGTCATCACGCGGGGACTGCGGACCGACGCCCCGGCGGCGACCACGGACCGTCCCGCCGCGGAATCCCCGTGAGTGTCGAAGCATTTCGCTGCCGAGTCCGAATGGCACAAGGGGTATTGACGGTTCCGCCGGGGCTTCCGCCATCCAGGTTGCCCGGAGCGCCGGTCCGCGTTCGAGATGATCCCGGCGGGCTACGACCGGACGCCGACGATCCCCGCCTGCGAGCCGCAGTACGTGTACCAGGGCCTGGACCCCGGCGCGAGCGGTGACTACGACACACTGCCGCGACGGCTCGGCCTGCTCACCCGGACCAACTCCGCCTGCTGACCGACAGGCCGGGAACCGCGGGCCCCGGTCCGCGGGGCCGCGCGGTGGTCCGGCCCGACGTACGGCCCGGCCGGGGGCTACCCTTCCGGGGTGACGCAGCATCCCACGCCGAACGAGCGGCGGCCCGCGAACGACGGGCCGAAGGCCGCTGCCCGCAATCGGGCCGCTCTGGTCACCGCCGCGCGGGAGATCTACGCCGAGCACGGCCTGGACGCCCCGTTCTCCGCGATCGCGCGCCGGGCCGGGGTCGGGCAGGGCGTTCTGTACCGGCACTTTCCCGACCGGGCCGCCGTGGCGACCGCGGTCCTGGAGGAGAACGTGCGGCAGGTCGAGAAGGCGGCCGCCGCCGAGCCCCTGGCCTTCGCCGGAGTCCTCGGTGTGCTGACCTGGCACCTGACGGAGTCGGCGGCCTTCATCGGCCTCCTGCACGCCGGTGAGGCGAGCCGCCCCGACATCCGCGCGTACGCCCTGGCCCTCTCCGAGCGGGTCGAGCGTGCCCTGCGGGCAGAGCTGCCGGACGGTCATCGGCTGGGGGCGGCGAACGACCTCATGCTGGCGATCGCCATGGTCTCCGGCGCCGTCACCGGCCCCACCCGCGCGGAGCGGGAGCGCCGAGCGCTGACGGCCTGGCGACTGCTCGACGTCGAGGTGGGACCGGTACGGCCCTTCGGAGGGTGAGGGCGCGGCGGTGTGTCAGCCGCCGTTGGACTGCCGGATGCCTTCCGCCGGCGCGTCGAAGGTGTACAGGTATCCTCCGGCGGGCCCGCTGACGGTCATGTACGCCTTGGTCCCGCCGGGCGTGATCGCCACGTTCGTCGCCGACTCCAGCCCTTCGGCGCGGCCGGGGATCTCGACCGTCGCCAGGCGCTCACCGTGCCGGTCGTACACGACCATCGCGGCACGGCCGTGCAGCGCCTGGTAGAGGTTGCCGTCGGCGTCCACGGCGATCGAGTCGGTCTGGGCGATCCCGCCGTCGACGCGGATGGCGGTGTGCCGGGAAGCCACCCCTCCCTTTCCGTCGAGGCGGAGGTAGGAGATCCGGTTCTGGGTGAGTTCGCTGATCCACAGCCCGCGGTACTCCACGTCGAACGAGACGCCGTTCGTCGCGGCCAGTCCGTCGGCGAGGACGGTGGCTTTCTTCCCGTCGCGGTCGATCCGCACCACGCGGCCGTGCTCCTCGCCCTCGGAGAGGCCCCGCGAGTCGCTGACGTACAGGTTGCCCTCCTCGTCGAAGGCGATGTCGTCGGGGTTCATCCGCGCTCCGTCGACCTCGCCGGAGAAGAAGGTCCGCGGATCGCCGCCGTCCGGGGCCAGGCTCACGACCTCGCCGTGGGCGAAGTCGGTCAGGTAGAGCCGTCCGTCGTACGGGCTGAACTGGGCCGAGGTGTAGGCGCCTCGGCCGTCGGTGTGGACGCCGCGCGACGTCTTCTTCTCGACGTCGATCCGAATCACCTTCGGCTCGCCGGCGGGCGCGGTGACGTCGACGACGTACAGGCCACCGTCCTTGCCGAAGGTCGGACCCTCCAGCAGGGTCATCCCGGTCTCCTCGTGCACCCGCGTGAGCTGCATGACCTTCTGCGCGCGGATGGTCCTGTCCTTGCCCGTGGAGGCGGCCGCCGTATCGGCCGGGGCGCCGGTGTCCGTACCGCATCCGGTGAGCGTCAGCATGCCGACCGAGGCGAGCACGGCGAGGGATCGGATCGGGAGTCGTCGCATGGGGGGAATCACTCTTCCTGTCCGCTGTGTGCGGGTGCCGTCGGCAGGGAGGTGCGCGTGCGCCCGCCGGGGGCGCGGACGCGCTCGTCCCGGGTGCGGCGGTGCACCCGCGTCCAACCGGACATCAGTGTCCGGTAGTTGCTACCGTAGCGGAAGGCCGCTCGTCCGGGGCGGCCGGTACGACAGCTGACCCACAGGATCGAGGCCCCCGCATGACGACCCCCCACGCGCCCGCCCCCGACGAACTCGCCGCACTGAGGCAGCGTTACCACCTCGAACGTGAGCGGCGCGTACGGCCCGACGGCGCCCTCCAGTACCGGGACACCGACGCGGAGTTCGGCTACTACGCCGCCGATCCGTACGTGGGGGACGTGGCCGAGCGCGAGCCGCTGCACGACACGGTCGACGTCGCCGTGCTCGGTGGCGGATTCGGCGGCATCCTCGCCGGGGCCCATATGCGCCGGCAGGGCCTGGAGCGCGTCCGGATCGTCGAGAAGGGCGGCGACTTCGGGGGCACCTGGTACTGGAACCGCTACCCGGGCATCCACTGCGACATCGAGTCGCACGTGTACCTGCCCATGCTCGACGAGACCGGATACGTGCCGGAGTGGAAGTACGCTCCCGGCGAGGAGATCCGCCGTCACGCCGTGCGGATCGCATCGAAGTTCGACCTCTACGCGGACGCCCTGTTCTCCACCGCGGTCACCTCGCTGACCTGGGACGAGGCGTCCGAGACCTGGATCGTGGCCACCGACCGCGGCGACGCGTTCCGGGCCACGTACGTCGTCACCGCCACCGGCACCCTGTCCGAACCGAAGCTCCCCGGGATACCCGGCATCGAGGACTTCAAGGGCCACACCTTCCACACGTCGCGGTGGGACTACGGCTACACCGGCGGCACCCCGGACGGCGGCATGACCGGCCTCGCGCGGAAGCGGGTGGGCATCATCGGCACCGGCGCCACCGGCATCCAGGTCATCCCGATGCTGGCCGAGGACGCCGGGCACGTCTACGTCTTCCAGCGCACCCCCTCCACCGTGGACGTACGCGCCAACCGCCGCACCACCGCGGGCGATGTCGGCGCCGACCACGAGGGCTGGGCCGGCGAACGCCGCGACAACTACCTCCGTATCGTCTCCGGTGAGACAGCCGAACAGGATCTGGTGGCGGACCGCTGGACCATGTCGGCGGGTCTGCTGGAGAAGCTTCTGCCGAGCTTCCGCCGCCAGGGCGACCGTAAAGCCTTCGAAGCCGCCTACGAGGCCGCCGACGCCGCCAAGATGAACGAGCTACGCGCCCGCGTCGAGCAGACCGTCACCGACCCGGGCACGGCGGAGAAGCTCAAGCCCTGGTACCGGTACGCCTGCAAGCGCCCCACCTTCTCCGACAAGTACTACCCGGCGTTCAACCGTGACAACGTCACCCTGGTCGACACCGCGGACACCCACGGCATCGAGCGCATCACCGAAGGCGGCGTCGTAGTCGGTGGCACCACCTACGAACTCGACTGCCTGATCTTCGCCACCGGATTCTCCGTCGGGACCTCCGGCATCCACTCCGGCAAGCTCCCCGTCCACGGCCGGGACGGCACCCAACTGCTGCACGCCTTCGCGCGACAGGGGCCGCGCTCGGTGCACGGCTTCACCAGCAACGGCTTCCCGAACCTGATCCAGATGGGCTCCCTGCAGAACGCCAGCAGCGTCAACTTCACGCACATCCTGGACGAGCAGGCCGTCCATGCCGCCGCCCTCGTCGCGGGCGCCGAAGCCAAGGGCGCCCTCATCGAACCGCCCCGTGAGGCCGAGGACGCCTGGATCGCCGTCCTGGCCGAGGACGCCCCCGACCACGAGTGGTTCCACGCCGAATGCACCCCCGGCTACTACAACCGCGAAGGGCGCGGCCGGCCGAACGGCCCGATCGCCTACCCCCACGGCGCGTTCGCCTTCCACGAACTCCTGAAGCGATGGCGTGCGGAGTCCATGGACGAGATCCTGAGGGCCAGGGCTCCCCAGCAGTTCTAGGGCGCGCGTCGGGAACGCTCCAGGCCGGCCCGGGCGGACGTGGTTCCGCGAACGGGCCGGCCGCAGCCGCCATCTGCCCGCGCGCGGGCAGATGGCGCAGGCGAAGAACGATTCTGCGGGTTGTTCCGCACGCCCCGTGCGCCGTCCGTCCACCGACCCGCACGGCGGCGGAGTAGACATCGGGCATGGACGATCCCTTTGCCTTCAGCCCTCCGGCCACGGCCGGTGGTCCGCCCGCGGGCGCGCCGTCGCCGACCACCGGACCTCCCCGCGCTCCGGCCGGCTCAGAGGACCTGCTGCCCGGGGCGCGGGGTGAGGGCCCGGGCGCGTCGGAGTACGGCGGCGGCGTGCGGCTGCCGGCGGAACCCCCGCAAGGACGTGCGCAGATGGCGGAGAGCACGGTCCGCGGTGACCGAGCGCAGGCTCGGGTAGTGATCGAGGAAGACATGCCAGTGGACGCATGACTCCTCCAGACGCCCCAGGGCCAGGAGGGTCTCCGCGAGCCGCGCGCGGGTGAGAGCACTGGATCTGTGCCGGTCGCCGGCGCGGGCTCCGGCCGCCGTGCCCAGGGCCTGTACCGCCCGCACCGGATCCCCCAGGGCCAGGAGGGCCCGGCCCCGCTGATAGTCGAGCCCTGGACGCGGATAGGCGGTGAAGGGTCCGGCCGGGCTGGTCGCGCGGTCGTGCTGGGCCTCGGCCGTCACGAGATCACCGACGGCCTCGCGACGGTGCCGCGCGTGCGCGTGGGAGAGGCCGCGCTGGCTCAGCAGGAAGGCCCGGGTGGACGGGTCGGTACGCGAACCGGCGGAGTCCACGGCGGCGTCGGCGAGGTGCCACGCCTGCTCAAGGAACCCGAGGTGCAGCGCCTGGAGACTCATGGCGCGCAAGGTGATCGCGTAGAGGCGGCGGTCGTCGGCCTCACGCGCCAGGCCCAGCGAGGCGGTGAAGTAGTGCTGCGCCAGGCCCTGGTGGCCGGCGTCCATACTCATACGGCCCAGTAGATGCGTGAGTTGTCCCGCTCCGGTGAACAGGTCCCGGCGCAGTGCGGGCGGGGCCGGAGCGGCCAGCACACTGTTCGTGTCGTCGGCGATGTAGGCCGTCACGGCGGTGCGCGCGTGGGCTCCGCCGTGACGTTCCATGAGATCCGCGCAGACCAGGATCATCCAGCGCATTCTCTGGAGGTCCGCGGTGGTGGCCCGGGGGACCAGGGCGGGCGCCCGCCCCGGAGTGGGGCCGGCGGGACGGACTCGGCGCCAGGCGGGCTCGGCGGCGGCGACGAGGCTGTAGGCGGAACCGGCCAGCGGCACCCGGCGCGCGGGGTCGGCATCGGCGCGGCACAGGGCCGCCAGCCGGTCCAGGACATCGTCCTGTGCGGACCGACGGGGCGGGAGCGGGTCGCCGGACGCGGGGCCGTGCCGCGCGAGGCCGGTTTCCTCCACGGCGACCAGACGGCCACTGCGACGGCTGAACGCCGATGCGACCAGGGCGGGGACGGGCGGCCGGGGGCGGGATCCGGCCAGCCAGTGGGCGACCGAGGTGCGGTCGTAGCGCAGCGGAAGGCCCTGCGCGGCCCCCAGGCCGTTGACGGCCCTCGCCAGCTCCGCCGCGCTCCAGCCGGCCTCGCCGAGCAGGGCGGCGAGACGGGGATTGGGCTGACCGCGTGCCACGACCCTGCCTCCTCGGGATGCGCCCTGTTCACGTCCGTCAGGCTCATGACGGCGCCCGCGTCGGACGGTTGGGCGCGTCGGTCACGGCTGCTCAGGTCCAGGAGCCGGCCAATGGGCCACCGTACGACGTCGTTTCCGGTCTCGGGCCCATCATCCCGCTCAAGCAGTCACGGCGGGAGCCCCTGACCGACAATTCTCCGCTTCTGCCCCGAGGCCGCCCCGAGGCCGCCTTCGCGTCCACCGGGCCCTGAGCCCTGAGCCCTGAGCCCTGAGCGCTGAACCCCGGGCTTCGGGCTTCGGCGGGAGCGATCCGCTTCACAAACACGCAAGCGTTCAACGCGGGCACGCATCGTCGGCCGACGACGCGTATCCCGCCGAGCGGGCCGGGCAAGCGCCTCCCCGGAGCGCGACCGCTCCCTGCGTCTCCGGAGAAAACACCTCCGGAGAAAACAGCTTCAGAGAAACACCTCCAGAGAAAGAGGAGTGCCCTTCGATGACGCAATTCGACGACCTCGCAGAGATCTACGAGGAGTTCTCCCGGCTCCCCTTCCGCCGAGAACTCGAATTCCCCAGCGTGTTGGGGGAGATGGGCGATCCTTCCCGTCTCCGGATCCTGGACATGGGCTGCGGAAGCGGCGTGTACGACCGGGCGCTGGCCCGGCACGGCGCCGGACGGGTCGTGGGTCTCGACGAATCCGACGGAATGATCGAGCACGCCCGCGCCCGCGAATCCGGCGAACGGCTGGGCATCAGCTACGTCGACGGCCGCCTGCCGGCCGACCTGGCAGGCGACTTCGACCTGGTCCTGGGCGTCTACGTACTGCCGTACGCCACCACGTACCAGGAACTCGTCGGCCTGTGCCGGACCGCCGCCGGGGCCCTGCGGCCGGGCGGCAGGTTCATCACCCTGCCCATCCACCCCGAGGTCCACCGCGATCCCGCTCACTACGAACGCTACGGCTTCCGCCTGAACACCGGCGGCGACCTCGTGGACGGCTCCCCGGTGGACCTCCAACTCTGCTTCGGCGGCCACGACATCCACGTCACAGCCCGCTACTGGAGCGCGGCGACCCTGGAAGAGGCGCTGCGGGAGGCCGGATTCGGCCCCGTCCGGTGGCGGCGGCACCGTCTGGCCCCCGCGGCAGCCGCCGGACCGCCCGAGTTCTGGGAGCCCTACCTCTCCGCGCCGCACGCCGCGATCCTCGACACCCGTAAGGAGACCGAACCGTCATGACACCACTGCCCGAACTCATCAGGCGCAGCGATTTCCTCATCGAGAACGCCCGGTTCACCACCCTGGCCACCCACGGCCCCGACGGGCCCTGGGCCTCCACCGTCAACTACGTTCCGCTGCGCGGCCCTCTGCAACTGCTGTGGTACTCGCTGCGCCGTGCCCGGCACTCCCGCAACATCGAGGCCGACCCGCGGGTCTCCGGCTCGATCTACCTGACCGGACTGCCCGGACTGGGTCTGGACGGCGCTCAGTTCACCGCCACGGCACGGCCGGTCGAACCGGAAGAACTCGACGCACTCAGTAGCTGGTACTACGAGCGGAACTTCCCGGACGAGGAAGTCCGCCGCCAATGGCGCTTACCCCTGGAGGAGTTCAGGGACGAGGGCCACCGCCGTTTCTACCTCCTCGAAATCCAGCGGTGGTGGCTGCTCGACATCGACCAGTGGCTCGTGGACAAGAACGACCAGCGCGTCCCCGTTCCGCTGGACGCGATCACCGGCCTCCCGACGCCCGCCACGGACTCCTCGGCGGGTGCCCGGTGAAGGCGCTCGTCAAGCAAGGGCCCGGCGAAGGGCTTGAGTACGCCGATGTCCCGACGCCCGTACCGGAACGCCACGACGTCCTCGTCCGGGTGCTGCGCACCGGCATCTGCGGTACGGACCTGCACATCTTCGAGGGAAACCCCTGGGCGACGCGGACGGTCAGCACGCCACGCGTCATCGGCCATGAATTCGTCGGCGAGATCGAGGCTGTCGGACCCGGCGTCGGGGGGCTGCTGCCCGGCCAGCTCGTCAGCGCGGAAGGACATCTGACGTGCAACAGGTGCGTCAACTGCCGGGCCGACCGCAAACATCTGTGCCGCGCGGCACAGGGACTCGGGGTACAGCGTGACGGCGCCTTCGCGGAGTACCTCGTGCTGCCGGCGGAGTCCGTCTGGGTGCACCGTCCCGGTGTCTCCCTGGATGTCGCGGCCATGTTCGACGCCTTCGGCAACGCCGTTCACGTCGCCGACGCCTTCCCCCTGCGCGATCGAACGGTCCTGGTCACCGGAGCGGGGCCGATCGGCGCCATGGCCGCCGCCGTCGCCCGGCACCGGGGCGCACGCCTGATCGCGGTCAGCGATCTCAGCCCCTTCCGGCTCGACCTCGCCCGGCGGGCGGGCGCCCATCTCGTCGTCCAGGCAGGTGAACAGCCCATCGATCCCGCGGCACTCGGCCAGGACCAGGGCTTCGACATCGGATTCGAGATGTCCGGCAATCCGTCCGCCCAGAGCGAACTGATCGCCGCCATGGCGCACGGCGGCCGGATCGCCGCCCTCGGGCTGCCCGACGAGGACGTACCCACCGACTGGTCGGACATCTCGCTGCGCATGCTGACCATCCAGGGAATCAGCGGCCGCAAGGTCTTCGACACCTGGCACACCATGGCCGGCCTGCTCGACGACGGCCTGGACCTGTCGTTCGCCGTCACCGACCACTTCGCCGCGCACGAGTACGAGAAGGCCTTCGCCACCGCCGCGCGGGGCGACGCGGGCAAGGTCATTCTCGACTGGGCCCCGAGGGACTGAAGGAGCCGTCATGCACTTCACCGTACGAGTCCACACCACCATCGACGACATCGATGAGCGCTGGGACGACCTGATGACGGCGGCCCGCGCCCCCGTCTTCTACCGCCGCCCCTTCCTGCGCGCCTTCGAGAAGCACCCGCTGCACCCGGTCCTGCGCACCGCGTATCTCCTGGTCGAGGACGAGTCGGGGCAGGTCCACGCCGCGCTGCCCGCCTATCTGCAACGCGATGTCGACCCGATGCGCGTCATCGCCGATCACCACCCCCACGCGGTCGGCCGGACCGTGCTGCTCAGCCATGCCTGGCACTGCTACGACAGCGTCCTGCCGGTACGTCCCGGTCCCGGGAGCCGGTCCGCCGCCCGGCGCGCGGTGAGCGCGCTGCGGGAGGTGGCGGAGCAGTGGGGCGCGCGCCTGTGCGGCATCGTCAACGCGGACGCCGAAGGACCGCTGGGCACGCTGCTGCCCGACGCCGGGTTCACCGGCGTGGACATCGACGTGGGGTGGGGACTGACCCTCGACGACTACGACGGGTTCGACGACTACCTCGGCAACGCGCTCAAGAGCAAGGCGAGGCAGAACCTCAGGCACGACCTGCGCGAGGCCGACAGGGCCGGAGTCACCGTCCGCACGTGCGACGCGCGGAACGCGGACCTGGACACGTTCGTCCGGCTGGCCCGCACCACCGCGGCGAAGTTCGGCAACTCCGACTACTACCGGCCCGGCCTCTTCCAGGACTTCGTCCTGGAGCTCGGCGACTGTGCCCGGGCGGTGGAACTACGCGTCGGGGACCGGCCGATCGCCTCCGCGCTCACCCTCACCGACGACACCCGGCTCCACTACTGGGCGGTCGGATACGCCCAGAAGGACACCCCGGGGTACAGCCCCTTCTACGTGGCGTACGCGCATGTGATGCGGGAGGCATGGGCCTCGGGCCGCGAGTGGGTCGAACTCGGCCGCCGCAACCCCACGTTCAAGCGGCGGTACGGGCTCCACCCCCGGGTGCTCCGCGCCTACTTCGCCGATGCCGTACCGGAAGGGGGACGACCGGGCGGGGGACCGCGCGCCACCTCGACCGCCCGGCTCGGCGGTCCGTGACGCCGGCCTCTTGGTTCGCGCCGCCCCGTACCGTGGGGGCGTCCCCCGCGGGCGGCCTGTCCCGGTACGGGGCCAGGAACGCCGTCAGCGCGGACACCCTCGCCCGCGCGGCATCCGAGGACGCGACGTCCTGATCGGGTTCCAGGTCGCCGGCGAGCGGACGGCTGATGTGCTCGGTCCTCCCGGGGTGGACGGAGCGGGCCTTGGCGCGGCCGGAGCCGGGTGCGGAACAGCGCCTTCCGTCCGCCCCTCCTCCGCGTGACGACACACCTCCTGTGTTCACACCCGACCGGGGCGAATGCGGCGAAAATCCCCCCATGGACACCACGCAGAAGGTCGCCGTCGTCACAGGAGCCTCACGGGGTATCGGGGCAGCCGTGGTCGAGGCCTACCGCGGGCTCGGTTACGCGGTCACCGCGACCGCCCGCTCCGTCCAGCCGTCGAGCGACCCCGACGTGCTGGTCGTGCCCGCCGATGTCGCCGAGCCCGGTACCGGCGCGCGGATCACCGAGGTCACCATGGACCGGTTCGGCCGTATCGACACGCTGGTCAACGTCGCCGGGCTCTTCGTCGCCAAACCCTTCACCGAGTACACCGACGACGACTACGGGTCGATGGCCGGAGTGAACCTGTACGGCTTCGTCAACATGTCCCGCAGCGTGATCGCCGCGATGCTCACCCGGGACGGCGGCGGCCACGTCGTGAACATCTCCACCAGCCTGGTGGACAACGCCGACGCCCGGGTGTCCGGGGCACTCACGTCCCTGACGAAGGGCGGGCTGAACGCGGTCACCAAGTCGCTGGCGATCGAGTACGCCACCCGCGGAATCCGGGTGAACACCGTGGCCCTCGGCGTCATCCGGTCCTCGATGCACCCCACCGACCCCGGCGGCCTCCAGGCCGCGCTCCACCCGGTCCGGCGGATGGGCGAGGTCGACGACGTCGTGCGGGCCGTCCTCTACCTGGAGCAGGCACCGTTCGTCACCGGCGAGATCTCGCACGTCGACGGCGGACAGAGCGCGGGGCACTGACAGCCTTGTCCTCCCCACGCGTCCGACCGACAGGAGAAGCCCCATGACCGGCACCACGGACAACGAGACCATCCTGCGCGGCGTCCTCGACCGGTGGAAGGCGGCGGTCGACGCACACGAACCCGGGCAGGTCGCCGCCCGCTTCACCGAGGACGCCATCTTCCAGGGTCTGCACCCCTACAGCGTGGGGCGGCCGGGTGTCGCGGCGTACTACGACTCCCAGCCCAGGGGGATGACCGCGCGCTACCGGATCCTGGAGACACGCGGGCTCACCGACGACCTCGTACTCGGCTATCAGAGTGTCGAGTTCGCCTTCCCCGACAGGCCCCCGCTGACCGTCAACCTGAGCCTGTTGGTGCAACGCCTCGCGGGCGACTGGTACATCGCCCTTTACCAGGTTTCCCCGCTGCCCTGACGCCCGGCATCCGGATCCGACGGATCGCCGGTGCGGTCGGTGACGCGCTCACGCGAGGATCTTCAGCAGGCGCTCCCCCAGAACCGCCGCGGAAGCGGGATTCTGCCCGGTGATGAGGTTGCGGTCCTCCACCATGTACGGCTTCCAGGTCTCGCCGCGGCTGTACTCCACGCCGACCTTGTCCTTCAGGTCGTCCTCCAGCAGCCAGGTCGCCCTGGAGGCCAGTCCCACCCCCTCCTCCTCTTCGTTGGCGAAGCCCGTGACCTTGCGGCCCTTGAAGGGCGACTTCCCGTGGATCCTGGTGGCCAGCATCGCGGCGGGGGCGTGGCAGACGATCGCGAGGGGGTTTCCCGAGGCGAGCTGCGCCGTCAGCAGCCGGCCCGCGTCGGCGTCGAAGGCCAGGTCCGACATCGGACCGTGCCCGCCCGGCAGATAGACCGCGTCGTAGTCTTCGAGGCGCACGTCCGACAGCTGCAGCGGCCGGCGCATCACCTCCGCGTCACGGATGATCGCCTCAAGATCGAGGGCTCCCTGTTCTCCGCCCGCCATCGACGGGCGCAGGCTCATCATGTCCACATTCGGGGTGACTCCGCCGGGGGTCGCGACCACGACCTCCTGGCCGGCGTCCGTCATCATCTTGTACGGGGTCGCGAATTCCTCGGCCCAGTAGCCTGTCGCGTACCTGGTGCCGTCCTTGAGCACCCAGTACGTGGCTCCGCTCACTATGAACAGCACTTTCGCCATCGCGCGCCTCCTCACGACAAGTCGGAATCGGCCTTTTCCATCGTAAACACGCGTCCAGTCGGACGCATGTTTGGCACGTCCCGGTGACGACGCGGACCGGGACGGCGCCGATCCGCCGTCACTCCGCCCGAAACGCTCGGCCCTGCGCGGCCGGGTACCCGAACTGGACCGTCTGTGCGCCACGATGAGCGAGGCCGACGAGGCGGTCCGGGTGGGCGACACCGAGCGGTGCGCCCACCTGGCGGGAGCGGGGCCGGTAGGGGCCGGTGGACGGCGGGCGCGAACGGTCAGCGCGCCGGGACCGTCGCCCCGTCGCGGGCGGCTTCCTCCGTCCAGTACGACCCGTACTTCTCCGCCAGCGCCGCGGCCTGTGCCGAGGTCAGCAGCCGCGTGGGGTGCGTCCCCAGGAGCAGGAGCAGCGCCGAGACCTCCTCGATCTCGACCGCGGCCTCGGTGGCGGCGCGCAGGCTGGTGCCGGCGACGACGGGGCCGTGGTTCTGCAGGAGGGCGGCGCGGCAGGGGAACGGCAGCCGTTCCAGCGCCGCCGCCTGGGCGGGGTCGCCCGGGGGAGCGTAGGGCAGCAGCGGGGTCTGGCCGACGCGCATGACGAAGTACGGGGTGAGCGGGGGCAGGGCGCTGCGGCCGGACCACGCCGGGCGGCAGGACACGGCGGTGGCCTGGCGGGAGTGCAGGTGGACGACGGCCCGGGTGGCGGGCTCACGCCGGTAGAACGCCAGGTGGAGCGGGAACTCCTTGGAGGGCCGGGGCCCTTCGGCATGGCCGCCGTCGAGGTTCAGGACCGACAGGGCGTCCGGGGCGAGGTCGGCGAGGTCCGCGCCGGTCGGCGTGATGAGAATCCGGTCGCCCTCGCGGACGCTGATGTTGCCGGACGAGCCGGGGCTCAGGCCGAGGGACGCCAGATGCGCGGCGGCGCGGGCGAGTTCGTGCCGGGCGGCGGTCATACGAGCTGCTCCCATGCCTGGGTGAAGATGTCGGTGCCGCCGAAGTTGCCGGACTTCAGCGCGAGGTCGAGGGCGATGGGCCGGCCGGTCGGGAACGTCTCGCTCCTGGCCCAGGTGACGCCGGGGGCGATGGGCGCGCCGATCTCCAGGGTGCGGGCGCGCAGCGCGGTGACGACGGCGCCGGAGGTTTCACCGCCGGCCACGAGGAGGCGCCGGGCCCCGGCGTCGACGAGGTCCACGGCGCAGCGGGCCAGGGCCCGTTCGACGAGTTCGGCGGCGGGTTCCGCGTCGGCCGGCGGGTCCGTCTCGATGTCCTCCGGGGTGGCGACGGTGTAGATCAGGGGTGGCAGTCCGGGGTCGGTACGCCAGCTTTCGCGTACGAAGCCGGTCAGGCCGGTGACGGCGGTGTCGAAGTCGCTGCGGAGCGCGGCCGGGTCGAGCCGGCGGTGCGGCAGCCGGCCGAGGGCGTGGACGACCTGGGCGCGGGTGGCCGCGGAGGCGCTTCCCGCGAGGACCACGCCGGGGTCGCCGGGGCGGGAGGCGGGCCGGGCCCGCGCCTCGCCGGGGTGCGGGCCGGTGAGGCCCACCGCGAGGCCGGCGGCGCCGGTGACCAGGGGCAGACCGCTGGTGGCCCCGGCGATGACGGCCAGGTCCCGGTCGTCGACGGCGTCCACCACGGTGAGCGCGTCCGCCCGCGCGGGCTCGTCGAGCGCGGCGCGCAGCGCGTCCTCACCGGAGCGGACCGTCTCCAGGGCGATACGGGAGACCGGGTGGGCGGTCTGCGGCTCCAGGAGCCGCTGGACGCGGGAGTCGCGCATCGGGGTGAGGGGGTGGTGCCGCATCGGGCTCTCGTCCAGCAGGTCGTCGTGGACGAAGAGGCGACCTCGGTAGACCGTGCGGCCGGTCGCGGGGAACGACGGGACGACGACGGTGCGGTGTGCGCCGAGCGCGTCGAGCAGGGCGTCCGTGACCGGGCCGATGTTGCCGCGGGGCGTGGAGTCGAAGGTGGAGCAGTACTTGAAGTAGAAGCGCGCGCAGCCGAGCGCGCGCAGGCCGCGCAGGGCCCGGAGGGAGAGGGTGACCGCCTCCTCGGCCGGTGCGGTGCGCGTCTTCAGCGCCACCACGACCGCGTCGGCGCCGGTGAGGGCGTCGTGTCCGCCCCCCGGCGAGGAGGCGTCGAGGGCGTCGGACCCGACGGCGACCACGGTCCGGAATCCTCGCGCCACCAGCATCGTGGCAAGGTCGGTGGCGCCCGTGAAGTCGTCTGCGATGGCCCCGAGGGTCGGCATCAAATCTCCTGCGTGGGTGCGGGTCCCGGTGCGGCCCGACCGGCCGACCGTGATGATCTGTGAATTTATGTTACCAGTCTTTACGGGAATGGGATCTGGTGATACTTGTTGTTAACCCGCTGCTTCTTCCCGCGTGCGCTCACCAGCCCGTCGCTTCGCCGACCACGCCAGAAGCACCACCCCTGTTTTGCGCGCTCATCGAGGAGAGCCCATGAACCTGCGTCACTTGTTCGCCGACGGAGGCGACCGGACGGTGCGGTACGCACTGACGGGCGCCGGGGGTGGCTTCGCGCGGACCCTCCTGGCCCAGAGCCGTTCGCTGCCGGGGCTCGCCCCGGTCGTCCTGTGCGACCGTGACCTGCCCCGGCTCCGCGGCATGCTGGCCGAACTCGGCTACCGCGACACCGAACTGGCCGACTGCCACGACGCGGCCGCCGTCGCGGAGGCGACCGCGGGGGAGCGGATCGCCCTGGTCGCCGACGCCGCCCTGCTGACCGCCGCGCCCTGGGACATCCTGGTCGAGGCCACCGGCAGCCCCGCCGACGGCTTCGCCATGGCGGAGCGTGCCCTCACCGAGGGCCGGCACGTGGCGATGGTCAGCAAGGAGGTCGACTCCGTCGCCGGCCTGTATCTGGCGGGCCTCGCCGAGGACAGGGGCCTGGTCTACACGACGGCCGACGGCGACCAGCCGGCCAACCTCATCGGCCTGGTCACCTGGGCCGAACTGCTCGGCCTCGACATCGTCGCCATCGGCAAGTCCTCGGAGTACGACCTGGTGCACGACCCGCGCACCGGCACGGTCACCCAGCTCGACACCACCGTGCACGCGCCGGAACTGGCCGGTCTGCTGGAGCTGGGCGGCGACGTACGCGCCACCCTCGCCGCCCGCGCCGACGCCGTGGCGGCCCTGCCCACCGGCGCCACCGCCGACTACTGCGAGATGGCCGTCGTGGCCAACAACACCGGCTTCCGCCCCGACACCGAACTGCTCCACTACCCGGTGGCCCGCATCGCCGAACTCGCCGACGTCTACCGGCTCCGCGAGGACGGCGGCATCCTCGACCGCACCGGGATCGTGGACGTCTTCAGCGCCCTGAGGCTGCCCGGCGAGGCATCCTTCGCCGGCGGCGTCTTCGTCGTCGTCCGCACCGGCGACCCGGTGACCTGGGAGACGCTCCGGGAGAAGGGCCACGTCGTCAGCGCGGACGGCGGGTACGCGGCGGTCTACCTGCCGTACCACCTCATGGGCGTCGAGGCGCCCGTCACCCTGCTGTCGGCCGTCCTGCACGGCCGGCCCTCCGGAGGCACCGACCCCCGCGCGCACGCGGTGCTCGCCGGGCGCGCCCGCACCGACCTGCCCGCCGGGACCGTGCTCGACATGGGCGGCCACCACCACGACGTCACCGGCGTCCAGGCGGTGCTGCTGCGCGGCGAGGACGCCCCCGACGACACCGCCCCGCTCTACCTCGCCGCGCACACGACGCTGGCGCGGCCCGTCGCCGCCGGGGAACTGATCCGCCTCGGCGACCTCGCGGGCGCCGACGCCGAACTGCTGCGCGCCTGGCGGTCCGGCCGCGCGGCGCGGCCCTGCCCGGACGCGGCGAACGGGACGGATATGGCGAACGGGACGGACGTGGCGAACGGGACGGCTACGTCGGTCACGTCGGTCACGTCGGTCACGGAAGGGAACACCCCGGCGTGAACACCGATCTCCAGCACCTGCTGCTCGGGGCCGGTGCCGTCGTCGTCCTCGTCCTGCTCATCACCAAGGCCAAGCTCCACCCGTTCCTCGCCCTGGCTCTCGCGGCCCTGGGACTGGGCATCACCGCCGGTATCGCGCCCGCCTCCGCGGTCAAGGCCTTCCAGGACGGCTTCGGCGACGCGCTGGCCAGTACGGGCCCGACCATCGGCCTCGGTACCCTGCTCGGCGGGATCCTGCTGGGTTCCGGCGGCGCCGACCGGATCGCCACCGTCTTCATCGGTGCCCGGCCCGTCCGGTGGATCCCCGCGGCCATCACGGCCGCCGCCCTGCTGATCGGCATGCCGCACCTGTTCGACGTCAGCTTCGTGATGCTCGTACCGCTGGTGTACACCGTCGCCAAGCGCACGAACACGCACCTGCTGTACGTGGGGCTGCCCATGGCTGCCGGGCTCTACATCAGCCATGGCCTGCTGCCCCCGCACCCCGCGCCCACGCTGGCCGTCTCCACGTACGGTGCGAGCACCGGCCTGACCATCATGTACGGCCTGATCATCGGCATCCCCCTGGCCGTACTGACCGGTCCCGTACTGACCCGCCTGGCGGGCCGCTGGTTCGGGCCCGCGCCCGACCTGGACAAGGGCCCGGTCCGGTCGACGGTGGTGGAGCCCGAGCACCACCGCAAGCCGGCCTCCTTCACTCTCGCCCTGATCACCGTGCTGATGCCGCCCGGCCTCATGCTCATCGGTACGATCGGCACGGCGAACACGGCCGGGGGGACCCTGCCGTACGACATCTTCGCCGCCTGCGACTCCTCCGTACTGTCGCTGCTCGCGGCCGTCGTCTTCGCCTTCTTCGCCCTCGGCGTGCGGTCCGGCTTCGGTCTCGGCCAACTGCAGAAGATGGCGGCCAAGGGGCTCGGCCCGGTGGGCGCCATCATCCTCATCCTGGGCGCGGGCGGCGGTCTGAAGGCCATGCTCACGGAGACCGGCATCGACAAGCTGATCTCGGACTACGCCGTGGGCTGGGCGATACCGCCGCTGCTGCTCGGCTGGCTGGTCGCCGCGCTGCTGCGGGTGTGCCTCGGTTCGGCGACCGTGGCGACGGCCGCCGCCACCGGTATCGTCGCCCCCCTGCTCGGCGCCTACCCGGGCACCTCACCTGAACTGATGGTGCTCGCCACCGCCTCGGGCGCCGTGATGCTCTCGCACGTCAACGACTCCGGCTTCTGGCTGTTCAAGGAGTACTTCCAGCTGTCGGTGGCGCAGACCTTCCGCACCTGGACCCTGATGCTGTCGCTCCAGTCGCTGCTGAGCCTCGGCGGTGTCCTGCTCCTCAGCGTCTTCGTGCACGGCTGACCACACACGTCGATGACGGCCTCCCCAGGGCCGTCATCGACGTGATCATCGGTTAACGTCATCACGGTCGAGAGGAGACGCACAGACCATGGCCGAGGACCGCGAGCACCCGCCACTGATCCCGGATCAGCGGCGCGAACAACTCCTGAGGCACCTGCGGCGCGACGGAGTGCTCAGCGTGCAGCAGATCACCCGGCTGCTCGACGTCTCCCACATGACCGTACGCCGGGACATCGCCGAACTGGAGCGCAAGGGCCTGGTGTTCTCCGTCCCGGGCGGCGTACGCATCGCCAGCACCATCACCAGCGAACCCGGCTTCCTCCACAAGTCCGAGGTGGAGCAGCCGCAGAAACGGGCCATGGCACGGGAGGCGGCCCGGCTGGTGCAGGAGGGGATGACCGTCTACCTGGACGCGGGCACCACCCTGCTGGCCATGGCGCCCGAGCTGGCCCGGATGACCAGTCTGACCGTGGTCACCAACGACTTCACCACCATCGGACAGCTCATGTCCGCGCCGCACCACCTGGACTTGGTGCACGTCGGCGGCCTGGTCGACGTCTCCAACCGCTCCAGCGTGGGCCGCCTCGCCGCGAACACACTGCGGGACCTCGCCCTGGACATCGCCTTCATCAGCACCAGCTCCTGGGACCTGCTGCGGGGCGTCACCACTCCCTCCGAGTCGAAGGTGGAGGTCAAACAGGCCGCCATGGCCTCCGCCGCCCACTCGGTGCTGGTCGCCGGATCGTCCAAGTACGGTACGTTCGGCCGTTACCGGGTGGCGGCGCTGTCCGCCCACGACACGATCGTCACCGACGCCGACCTGACCGATGCCGCCGCCGAGGGGATCCGTACGGGAGGGTCCTCGCTGGTACTGGCCCGTTCCTGAGGCCGGCCGGCACCGGGTCAGGCCCTGGTGATGTCCCTGCCCGGCATCGGCTCCGCGAGAGCTGTCCGCCACTCAGGCGCTCCGAAGGCGTCCGCGAAGTACTGGGTCTCGTGCGCCACCTGCCCGTGGGTGAATTCCATGACGCTCACCGAGTGGGTGGGCACCCCGTCGTAGGTGATGACACATTCGCTCACCCACAGATCCCCGCCGCCGACGATCCGGTGAACGCTGAAATGCCGATCGGCCGGGTGGCCGCCACGCTGTGCGGAAATCGTCGCGCGGCCCCGGAACCGTTCGCCTGACTGGGGGTAGTCGAGGATCGCGTCCGCGGCGTAGATGGCGTGCTCGGCTTCGGTGTCCCCACGCTCCGACGCCTGCCAGTGCTCCTCGATCGCGGCCCTGGTCCGGATATCAGGATCCAACGCATTGTCCCTTCTGAGAGCGGCCGAGGCGATCGGCGGATCTGTGCCGTTGAACGTCATGGGAAACCGGGAAACCGGGAAACGGCGCCAGCGTAGACCGCCGGACGCGCGGACTCGGGTAGGCCGACGGCGTATCGGGATCGGACAACCCATGCGCCGCGCGGTCCCCTTTCAGGAGGCGCTCGGAGCGGCCCGTGTGTCAGAGCGACTGCCAGATCCGGGCGAGTGCCGCCGTGGTGAGAACCTGGCTGGGGGGACCCTGCCCCGCCAGACGTCCGTCGTGGAGTACGAGGCAGGTGTCCGCCGAGCGCGCGACCGCCAGGTCGTGCGTGGCCTGGACGACCGTCACGCCGTCGGCGACGAGGCCCGTCAGCAGTGTGCCGATCCGTTCCCTGGCCTCCGGGTCCAGGCCGGTGGTCGGCTCGTCGAGGAGCAGCAGGTCGGATTCCTGGGCCAGCCCCTGTGCGATCAGGGCGCGTTGGCGCTGGCCGCCCGACAGCTCTCCCAGTTGGCGTGAGGCGAGGCCGCCGATGCCGAGCCGGTCGAGCGCGTGGTCCACCGTCGCGCGGTCGTGACCGGTCAGCCGGCGCCAGGGGCCGCGTTCGCCCCAGCGTCCCATCTCCACGGTCTGCCGGACGGTCAGCGGCAGTGTGTCGCCGACGGCGGTGCGCTGGGGGACGAACGCGGGCGGCAGTTCGCCGTGGTGGTGGAGTTCTCCCGATGTCGGACGGATCACACCGGCCAGGACGCCGAGCAGCGTCGACTTCCCGCTGCCGTTCGGCCCGACCAGTGCGGTCGTGGCGAGCCTCGGTATCTCGGCGTCGAGTTGGCGGAGGACGGGGCGGCCGGGATAACCGGCACACAAGGCGGCGAAACGGACGTGCGGAGTCCGGTCCCGCGGCGGGGCGGTCGGGTGGCTCGGTGTTTTGAACATGATTTTCATTGTAGTGTGCGGGTCATGGAGTGGTTGACGGCCCCGTTCGAGGTCACTTTCGTGCAGCGAGCCCTGTGGGGCGGAATCCTGGTGTCCGCGATCTGCGCACTGGCCGGGACCTGGGTGGTGCTCAGGGGAATGGCGTTCCTCGGGGACGCCATGTCCCACGGGCTCCTGCCGGGGGTCGCGGTGGCCGCGCTGTTCGGCGGAAACCTGTTGGTGGGCGCGGTGCTGAGCGCGGCCGTCATGACGGCGGGTGTCACCGTGCTGGGCCGTACTCCGAGGCTGTCCCAGGACACCGGGATCGGGCTGCTGTTCGTCGGCATGCTCTCGCTCGGCGTGATCATCGTGTCGCGCTCGCAGTCCTTCGCGGTGGACCTGACCGGATTCCTCTTCGGTGACGTCCTCGCCGTACGGCGGCAGGACCTGTTCCTGCTGGCGGCGGCGCTGCTGGTGGCGCTGGCCGTCTCGGCCCTCGGCCACCGGGCTTTTCTTGCCCTGGCGTTCGACCCCCGGAAGGCCCGGACCCTCGGGCTGCGTCCGCGGCTCGCCCACGCCGTGCTGCTCGGACTGCTCGGCCTGGCGATCGTCGCCTCGTTCCACATCGTGGGAACGCTGCTCGTCCTCGGCCTGCTCATCGCTCCGCCGGCGGCGGCGCTGCCGTGGGCACGCGACGTCCGCGGGGTCATGGTGCTCGCCGCGCTCCTCGGCGTCACCGCGACGTTCGGCGGACTGCTGCTGTCCTGGCATCTGGGCACCGCGGCCGGGGCGACCGTCTCGGCCCTCGCGGTCGCTCTGTTCTTCCTCTCCCACCTGGCATCCGGCCTGCGTCACCGGCGTAGCCGCCGCGCAACCGCGCCCCTCCCCGCCCGTTCCCGCCCGTAAAGTCAACTGAAGGAAATCTGAGGCGATGGTCCCGACCGTCCGAAGAAACGTCACTCCGCGGGCCGCGGCCGCCCTGCTGCTCACCGCGCTGCTCGCCACGAGCTGTGCCGGCGAGGGGGACAACACCTCCCGGCCGGCGGCGCGTTCCCCGTCCGGCACTCCGCACGGATATGTCGAGGGCGCACAGGAGTCCGCCGAGCAGCAGTCCCGCCTGCTCCTCAACGACCCCGGAAGCGGCGACACCCGGGTCCTCGACCTCATCAGCGGCAAGGTGCACAGGACGGCACGGGTGGAGGGCGTCGTCCGGCTGGCTACGGACGGACGGCTCGGCTACTTCCACGCCTCCAGGAGCACGCATGTGCTCGACAGCGGCGCGTGGATGGTGGACCACGGCGAACACGTCCACTACTACCGGGCGGCGATACGTGACCTCGGTGACCTCCCGGTGGGCCGTGACGCGCAGGTGCGCGGCGACATCGCCGTGACCGCCGTGACCGACGGGGACGGCCGAGTCGTTCTCCACGACCGGAGCGAGCTGGAGAAGGGCGGGACCGCGTCGTCCCGGACGCTGTCGGGCACCTACACCGGCGCCGTCGTACCGTACGCGGAGCACCTGCTGGCCTTCACCGAGGAGGGCGGCACGACGAGGCCGGCCGTGCTCGACCGGAAGGGCAGGCGCGTCGCGTCCCCGGAAGCGGTGTGCGAGGACCCGCGGGGTGACGCCGTCACACGGCGCGGAGTGGTGCTGGGGTGCGCTGACGGCGCCCTCCTCGTGCGTGAGGAGAACGGCGCCTTCACCGCGGAGAGGATTCCCTACGGCGATGACGTCCCCGAGGGGCAACGGGCCACGGCCCTGCGGCAGCGCCCTGGCGGCGACACCCTCACCGCGCCCGCCGGGAAGGACGCCGTGTGGGTCCTCGATGTCACCGAGCGGACCTGGACCCGGGTGGAGACCGGCCCCGTCGTCGCCGCCAACACCGCGGGAGAGGGCTCCCCACTGCTCGTCCTGGAGGCCGACGGCGCCCTGCACGGTTACGACATCGCCACCGGCAGGCACATCGCCGCGACCGAGCGGCTCCTGACGGGGGAACAGCGGCCGGGGACCGACGCGACCGCTCCGGTGATCGAGGTCGACCGCAGCCGCGCCTACGTCAACGACCCCAACGGCAAAAGGGTGTTCGAGGTCGACTACAACGACGGTCTGCGCCTCGCACGCTCCTTCGACCTGGACATCCAGCCGGTGCTCATGGCGGAGACGGGCCGATGAGGGAGCCGAAGCGCGTACGGATAGGCAGGGCACGGCCGCGCAGCCTGCTCATGGGTCTGCTCGCGCTGGTCACGGCCGCCGCCGCAACCGCCTGCGGCACCGAGGGCGACCGGCCTCGGATCGTGGTGACGACGAACATCCTCGGCGACGTCGCGCGACAGGTCGTCGGCGAGGAGGCCGAGGTCACCGTCCTGATGAAGCCGAACGCGGACCCGCACTCCTTCGGCCTGTCGGCCGTACAGGCCGCCGCGCTGGAACGCGCCGACCTGGTGGTCTTCAACGGCCTGGGCCTGGAGGAGAACGTCCTGCGGCACGTGGACGCGGCCCGTGGGTCCGGCGTCGCCACCTTGGAGGTGGGCACGGCGGTCGGCCCGCTCACCTTCCGGTCGGGCGCCGACGGAGGCCCCGAAGGGGAGGGAGGTCGGCCCGACCCGCACTTCTGGACCGACCCGGACCGGGTACGGAAGGCCGCCTGCCTGATCGCCGACCAGGTGATCGAGCATGTGGACGGCGTGGACGAGACCGCGGTACGCGCCAACGCCGACCGCTACGCCACGGATCTGAAGGACCTCGCCGCCTGGATGGAGAAGTCCTTCGACCGCGTCCCCGAGGACAACCGCGCCCTGGTGACCAACCATCACGTCTTCGGCTATCTCGCCGACCGCTTCGGCTTCCGGGTGATCGGCGCGGTCATCCCCAGCGGCACCACCCTCGCCTCACCCAGCTCCTCCGACCTGCGCTCCCTCACCCGGGCGATGGAGGAGGCCGGCGTACGCACCGTGTTCGCCGACTCCTCCCGGCCCACCCGGCTGGCCGAGGTGCTCCGCACGGAACTGGGCGGCCGGGTCGAGGTCGTCGGGCTCTACTCGGAGTCCCTGACCGCGGAAGGCGAGGGCGCCGACACCTACCTGCGCATGATGCGCGCGAACACCACCGCCATGACCGACGGCCTCACCGCCGGCCCGGCCGGCGGCTGATCCCTGCCCTCTGGCCCCTGCCCTCTGGCCCCTGGCCCCTGACATGGACGCCGGCCGACCGGGCCGGAACCGTCACGTATCCCACGCCGCCGAAGCGCGGCTCGGAAAGGAACACACCGGTGAACACCTCCCTGCGCACCAGAGCCCTCACGGGTACGGCACTCACCCTCGCGGTGGCCACGGTCCTGACCGCCTGCGGAGGAGAGGACTCCTCCTCCGGAGCGAAAGACGCGAACGATACGACGAGCTCCCCGACCGCCGCGGCGGTCGGGGACCCGTTGGTCGCCACCTTCGACGGGGGCCTGTACGTCCTGGACGGCAGGACCCTCGAACTCGGCAGGACCATCACTCTGCCCGGCTTCAACCGGGTCAGCCCCGCCGGCGACGGAGACCACGTCATCGTCTCCACCGACAGCGGCTTCCGCGTCCTGAACGCCGCCGGGCAGTCCTTCAGCGACATCGCGTACCAGGGTGCCAAGCCCGGTCACGTCGTCCGTCACGCGGGCAGAACGGTGCTCTTCACCGACGGCACCGGTGAGGTCAACGTCTTCGACCCCGCCGACCTGAGCGGCGGCGAGAAGCCCGAGGGCCGTACGTACACCTCCGCGGAGGCGCACCACGGTGTCGCCATCGAGCTGAAGAACGGCGAACTCCTCAGCACGCTGGGCACCGAGGAGAAGCGCACGGGCGCTCTTGTACTGGACAAGAACAACAAGGAGATCAAGCGCGCGGAGAACTGCCCCGGCGTGCACGGTGAGGCAGCCGCCCGGAACGAGGCCGTCGCCGTCGGCTGCGAGGACGGCGTACTGATCTACAGGGACGGCGAGTTCACCAAGGTCGCCGCGCCCGACGACTACGGCCGCATCGGCAACCAGGCCGGCAGCGACGTCTCGCCGGTCATCCTCGGCGACTACAAGACCGATCAGGAGGCGGAGCTGGAGCGGCCGACCCGTATATCCCTCATCGATACGGAGAAGGCGAAGCTGCGCCTGGTCGACCTGGGCACCAGCTACTCGTTCCGCTCGCTGGCCCGCGGCCCGGAGGGCGAGGCGCTCGTGCTGGGCACCGACGGTGCGATCCGCGTGATCGACCCGGCGAGCGGCGAGATCGAGAAGAAGATCCCCGCCGTGGGCGAGTGGCGGGAACCTCTGGACTGGCAGCAGCCCAGGCCCACCCTCTTCGTCCGCGACCACACCGCCTACGTCTCCGAACCGGGAAGGAAGGCCCTGCACGCCATCGACCTCGAAACCGGCGAGAAGATCACCTCGGTGACCCTGCCGGAGAGCACCAACGAACTGTCGGGCGTCGTCGCGGGACACTGAGTCCCTACGTATCACCGCCCCTGCGTATCACCGCCCCTGCGGTCCCCGGACCGCAGGGGCCCTCGGCGTGCGCGTCGTCGTGCGACCGGGACGGGCGCAGACCGGACGAGGCGGTCCCGTTCAGGAGGTTGAAGTCCTGTGCCGGGTACGGGTGTCGGGCTGGGCACCGGCCGGCGGCGGGCCGTCTTCGAGGTCAGTCGGGTACCAGTACGGCCCGCCCCCGCACCTGCCCGCGCCGTAGCCGCCCGAACGCCTCGGCCACGGCGGAGAGCGCGAACCGATCGGTCTCGACGTGGAGCGCACCCGAGCGTGCCAGCGCGACGACCTCCGCCAACTCGGGCCGGGTACCCCAGAACGGCAGCGACAGCCGGCAGCCCGGCGGGAGAGCACCCGGTTTGCTGACCGTCAGCCGGCCGCCGCCGCTGCCGACCACCGAGAGCTCACCACCGGGGCGCAGGATGCCGGTGGCGAGCTCCAGGGACGTGGTCGTTCCGGCGAAGTCGAGGACCGCGTCGGCTCCCGCACCGCCGCTCCGCTCCTTCAGCACCCGCGCGGTGTCTTCCCGTGCCAGCGTGGCGAAATGCGCTCCTGACCGGTGTGCGAGGGCGAGCGCCCTCTCACGGATGTCGACCGCCAGCACCCGGCTCGGGGTGGTCGCGCGCAGGATCTGGACCGCCAGATGGCCGAGCCCGCCGACGCCGATGACCACGGCGGTGGTGCCCTCGCCGAGCGCCCCCCGTACCCCCGCGACCGCGTGGTACGAGGTCAGCCCCGCGTCCGAGAGCGGCGCAGCCCGGTCGGCCGGCAGGTCGCCGATCGGCACCAGGTAGCGGGTGGACGGGACGCGTACGTACTCGGCCATCCCGCCGTCCCGGCCGAGTCCGGCGCCGTGCCAGTCCAGTTCGCCGCGCCGGTCGCAGTAGTTGTCGCGGCCCGCGGCGCAGCGGTCGCACTTCCCGCAGCCCCACGGGCCGTACACCACGACACGTTGACCGGTCGTCCTTCCGTCGGCATCCGGGCCCGCGGCCGTGACCTGCCCCGCGATCTCGTGCCCGAGGGTGAACGGCAGCCGGTAGGGGAGCGCGCCCGGGGCGCCGTCCACGACATGCAGATCGGAGTGGCAGAGCCCGGCGGCCTCCACGCGCACCACCACCTCGGCGCCCCGCGGAACCGGGCGCTCGACCGTCGCGTACGCGGGCTCCCGCCCCCAGGACGTCATCCGCACCGCCCGCATGGTGACCGTCGCAGGTCTTGTCAATCCCATGGCGAGACGGTAACAGAGATGAAGTCAGTTCAATAAGGGTTGCGGAGAGGGGGTCTCATGACCGGCACAGAGACGGGCGCGGAGACGGGCGGGGATACGGGCGCGGGCGCGGGGCGGTTCGAGGGCAAGGTCGCCCTGGTGACGGGGGCCGGCTCCGGCATCGGGGCGGCCCTCGCCCGGCAGCTGTCCCGGGAGGGGGTGCGGGCCGTCGTCCTGGCCGACGTGAACGGCGAGGGCGCCACCGCCGTCGCGGACACCCTGCCGGCCGCCCGCGCGGTCGCTCTGGACGTGGCCGACGCGACCGCGGTCGACGTGGCCGTGGCGGACGTACTGCGGGTGGAGGGGCGGCTCGACGTGGTGGTGCACGCGGCCGGGGTCGACGATCCGCAGGCCAAGGAGTGGATCGCCGACGCGCTGGTCGCGGGGCGTCCGCCCGAGGTGACCGGACGGCTCGCCGACACGGCCTGGCAGCGCGTGCTGCGCGTCAACCTGGACGGCACGTTCCATGTGCTGCGCGCCGCGGTGCGGGCCATGCTGCCCCGCGCGGCCGGCGCGATCGTGGTGATCGGCTCCTCGTCGGCCCTGGACGCCCCCGCCGGCTATCCCCACTACGCCGCGTCCAAGGCGGGCGTGCACGCGCTGAGCCAGGCCGTGGCCAAGGAGGTGATCGGGGCCGGGATCCGGGTGAACGTGGTCGCGCCGGGGCCTACGGAGACCGGGATGGCGGCGCGTACCCCCGAGGCGCTGCGCGCCGGATTCGCCGACCCGCGGGTGCGCCCGTACGCGACGCCGGAGGAGATCGCCGAGATCGCCCTGTTCCTGGCGAGTGACGCGGCGGCCAACCTGGCCGGTGCCGTGCTGCTCGCCAACGGGGGCCGGTTCACGGTCTGAGGTGCGGGCCCCGGGTGAGGCGAGGCGTGCACGGGTCTTGCCCGCCCGGGGGGCGCCGCTTACGGTTCACGAATTGAGTTCAGTTTCAAGACGGCGTTTCACAAGACGGCGTTTCAGGTGGGCGTGGCTCGTGCGGCGCGTGGGTGCCGGCGCGGGCGGACGCCCGGCGCGAGGGAGACGGTCGACGTGGATCAGTTCCTGCTCGTTCTGGTGAGCGGTCTCGCCAGCGGCGCCGTGTACGGTCTCATGGGCCTCGGGCTGGTGATCATTTATCGGGCGACGGATGTGGTCAACTTCGCGCTCGCCAGCCTCGCGACCCTCGGACTGTACGCGGCGCTGACGTTGTACGACAGCGGTCTGCCGCTGTTCCTGGCCGGCCTGGTCGCGATCTCGGTCGCCGCCGCGAGCGGTCTGCTCGCCCGAGAGACGGTGATCAGGCCGCTCGCCCAAGGGGAGCTGCTCTCCGCGCTCGTCATGGCGATGGCCGTCTCGCTCATCGTGGAGAGTCTGATCAGCAAGATCTGGGACGACCAGCCGAGGGCCTTCCCGAGCCTGGTGGAGGGATCCGTCTCGTTCGGAGGCTCGGCGGTCCCCGCGCAGAGCCTCCTGACCATCGCCGTGGCGGCCGTCGCGATGGCGCTGGTGGCGTATCTCTTCGGACGCACCACCATCGGCTCGGCCATGCGCGCCGTAGCCGAGTCCGCCGACACCGCCCGGATCCTCGGCCTGGGCTCGCAGCGCATCGCCCGGATCGCCTGGGCGCTCGGGCTCGGCCTCGCCGCGCTCGCCGCCTTCCTGTACGCGCCCAGGACGGGACTGGTGCCCACCGTGCTCAGCGCACCGCTGTTCCGTGCCTTCGCGGGGATCTTCCTCGGCGGTCTGACCAGCATGTACGGAGCCGTCGTCGGCGGTCTCGCGGTCGGTGTGCTGGACAACCTGGCCGCGAGTTACGTCTCGGCCGGCTACCGCGACACCTTCGTGTTCTCGTTCACCATCCTCGTGCTGCTGATCCGCCCGCAGGGTCTGTTCGGCGCGCGCACGTTCCAGCGGGTCTGAAGGAGCGGTCCATGTCCGTCGTCAGTCGTTCGCCTCTCGCCCCCCGTGTCTCCCGCGCCTCCCTGGCCCCACTGGTCAAAGTGGTTCTCGGGCCGCTCGGCGCTGCCGCGCTCATCGCCGTGCTGCACAGCGGCGCCATCCCGCCCTACCAGGCGTACTCCGTGGGCCTCGCGGCGGTTTACACCGTCCTTGTCCTCTCGGTCAATCTGCTCGCGGGCTGGGCCGGCATCTGGTCGGTCGCCCATCCCGCCTTCTTCGCCCTGGGCGCCTACTTCGCCGCGTACGGCAGTACGCACGGCTGGTCGCTGGAGAGCGTCGTGCTCGGCGCCCTCGTGTGCGGTGCGATGCTCGGCGCGTTCCTCGGGGGCGCGGGCGCCCGGTTCTCTATGCTCTACGTCGCCCTGCTGACCCTGGCGTTCACCATGGTGTCGCTCGAAGTCATGGGCCAGTGGACCAGTGTGACCGGCGGCGACCAGGGCATCCCGATGGAGAAGCTGGAGAGCGCCCTGGGGCTCGGCACGATCGCCAGCGCGGGCACACAGGCCCAGTACATCGCCGTGGGCGTGGCCGGGGTGGTGCTCGCGGTGGCCGCGCTGGCCCGGCCCACGGCCCTGCGGATGCGCCTGCTCGCCGCCAAGTCCCATCCCATGGCCGCCCGTTCTGTCGGCATCGCGCCCGAGGCCCAGTCGGCGCTGGCCTTCGCGGTCAGCGCGGCGTTCGCGACGCTGTCGGGTGTGCTGCTCGCCCTGGTCGTCGGCTTCGTCAGCCCGGACCCGTTCTCGCTGGCGCTGGCGATCTCCCTGATCGCCGCGTGCGTCCTGGGCGGCGCGGGCACCCTGCTGGGCGCGGTCGTCGGCGGCGCCTATCTGACCTGGGCGCCGACGGCCGCCGAGGGGGTGGGGCTGCCGCAGCCGATCCTTCAGGGGCTCGTCCTCATCGGCGTGCTGCTGTTCCTGCCCGGCGGCGCCGTGCCCCACCTGGGGCGGCTGGCGCGCCGGCTCGCCCGCCGGTCCAGGACCCCCGCACCGGTGCCGGTGCCGGCCCCTGCCGAGTCGCCCGAGCCTTCCGAGGAATCCCCGGAGCCCGTGCCCGTCCCGGGGGAGAGCGCCCCCGAACTGCTCCGGCTCGACGAGGTGGCGGTCACCTTCGGTGGTCTCAAGGCACTGGAGGGCGCCTCGCTCTCCGTACGGGCCGGCGAGACCGTCGCGATCATCGGCCCCAACGGGGCGGGCAAGACGACCCTGTTGAACGTGCTGTCCGGCCTCGTCGCGGGCGGACAGGTGGCCGGCCGCGTCGCGTACGCCGGCAGCCCCCTGCTGAAGTCCCGCGCCACGGCCCGTCGCGGGCTCGGCATCGGACGTACCTTCCAGCACGCCGAGACCTTCCCCGAACTGACCGTCCTGGAGAACGTCCTGTGCACCCGCCGTCGTATCACCGCGCAGGACCGGGCCAGGGCCGTCGAACTGCTGGACCAGGTCGGCCTCGCGCCGCTCGCCGACCGCTACCCGGCCGAGCTGTCGTTCGGCCCGCACAAGCGTCTCGACCTCGCCAGGGCGCTCGCCGAGGAACCCGCGCTGCTCATCCTGGACGAGCCGTTCGGCGGCCTCGACGCCACCGAACGCTCCCTGCTGGCGCGGCAGATCGTACGGCAGCAGCGGCGCGGCACCGCCGTGCTGATCATCGACCATGTCCTCGACGACCTGTTCGCCGTCGCCCACCGGGTGGTCGCCTTCGACTTCGGCCGGCCGATCGGTGAGGGCGAGCCAGGCACGGTCCTGGACGACCCCCGGGTACGCGCCTCCTACCTGGGAGAAGGCGGCGTACGGGAGGAACTGCCGCGCCGGGACACCTCCGTGGGCGCCGCCGTCCGGCTCGACGGGGTGGACCACACCTACGGCGGGGTGACCGCGCTGCGCGGGGTCGACCTCACCATCCCCCGGGGCAGCGTCGTCGGCGTCGTCGGCGCGAACGGTGCGGGCAAGAGCACCCTGGGCCGGATCCTGCACGGCACACTCCCGCCCACCCGCGGCCGGCGCACCGCCGATCAGGCGCTGCGGACCGCGCTGGTGCCCGAGGGCCGCGCGCTGTTCAAGACGCTCTCCCTGCGCGAGAACCTCGAAGTCGCCGCGTACGCCGTCGGGATCACGGGGGCGGACCTGCGCACCCGTCTCGCCGAGACCGCCGAGTGGCTGCCGCCCCGGCTGCGCGGGCGGATGGACGTACCCGCCGCCGGGCTCTCCGGCGGTGAGCAGCAGATCCTGGCGATCGCCCGGGGCCTGATGGCACGGCCCGAGGTGCTCATCGTCGACGAGCCGGTGCTCGGGCTGGCGCCGGCCATGGTCGAGGAGGTGTACGCGCGCCTCGGACGGCTCGCCCACGAGGGCATCACGGTCGTCCTGCTGGAGCAGTCGCTCGGCCGCGCCGCGTCCGCCTGCCACGAACTGGTCGTCCTGCACGAGGGCACCGTCGCCCTGCGCGGGGAGACCGCCGGGGCCGAGTTCCTGGCCCGCGCCGAACGGGCCTACTTCGGCGGGCGGGACGGGGCCGCCCTGCCCGCCGCCCAGGGCTGACCCTGCCGGCCCTCCGGCCGTCCGCGCCGTCCCCCCCCGAGCACATTGGAGACCTCTATGCGCCCCCGTCCACAGGAAAGCGCCCCGCACCTCCTGCCCGAAACGGAGGAGCAACGGGAACTCCGTGCCGTACTGCGGGACTTCTTCGCCGAGACCCACGGCTCCGAGGCCCTCCGCGAACAGTCGGCCACCCCGCGCGGTTACGACGAGCGGCTCTGGGCACGGATGGCACGCGAGATCGGTGTGCACGGACTGGCGATTCCCGAGGAGTACGGCGGGGCCGGCTTCACCTTCGCCGAACTCGCCGTGGCGCTGGAGGAGTCCGGACGGGTGCTGTGCTGCGCGCCACTGCTGCCGACGGTGGTCCTCGCCGCGCACGCCCTGCTGTACAGCGGTGACCGGTCCGCGTGCGAACGCTATCTGCCACGGATCGCCGAAGGCGCGCTCACCGCGACCGTGGCCGGCTTCGAGGACGGCTCCGGGAGCGGCGTCGAGGGGCGCGGACCCGGCGTCGGCGCGGAGCGCGGCGGCTCGGGCTGGGTGCTGCGGGGCGCGGCCGACTTCGTGCTCGACGGGGCCGGCGCCGATCTGCTGCTGGTACGGGCCCGAACGGACGCCGGGCCACGGCTGTTCGCCTGCGAGCCGGCCCCGGACACCTGTGTACGGACAGCACGCCGTGTCCTGGACGGGACGCGCCGCCAGGCCCTGGTGGAGTTCCGCGGCGCGCCCGCGACGCCGGTCGGCGCGTCGGGCGAGGTGGCGGCGGCCCTCGACGCCGGGCGGGCCGGGCTCGCCGCCGAACAGGTCGGCGGCGGCGCCCACGCACTGGACGACACCGTGCGATTCGTACGGGGACGTTCGCAGTTCGGCCGGCCGATCGGCTCCTTCCAGGCGGTCAAGCACCGGCTCGCCGACGTGCTCGTCGCGCTGGAGGCGGCACGCTCGGTGTCCGCGTACGCGACCGCCTGCGTGGCCACCGCCTCGCCGAGGCTGCCGGAGGCCGCGAGCGCCGCCGCCGCGGTCTGCTCGGAGACCTTCCTGCTGGCGACGGCCGAGTACGTCCAGTTTCACGGCGGGATCGGGTTCACCTGGGAACACCCGGCCCACCTCTATGTGCGCCGCGCGCGCGGCGCCGAGGTGCTGTTCGGCACCGCGGACCAGCACCGGGCCCGGCTCGCCGGGCTGATCGGCCTTTCCGCCGCGTGATGCCCCGCACCGCACGGACGATCGTATTGAAGTCGATTCAGTACGGCGAGAGGTTTCCCTGACCGGACTGGTTCAACCCTCGCGCGTGTGAGCTGAACCGGTGTCAATGGTGGGGTTGACAGAGGGCTCCCCGCTCCTCAGAATCGTAGTGAATTCAGTTCAGTTTGGAGATGAGAGATGGCAGTGGAAGACGAGATCCAGTTCGAGCGGGACGGCCATGTCGCCCGCGTCTGGCTCAACCGCCCGTGGAAGAAGAACTGTGTCACCGTGCCGATCCTGGACCGGCTCGACGAGATCGTCACCGAGGTGGACGAGGACCCCGAGCTGCGGGTCCTCGTGCTGCGCGGTCGTGGCGGCACCTTCTGTTCCGGCTTCGACCTCGACAGTCTGAAGGCGGAGTACGTCGGCAAGTCGAACGCCATCGACGTCGCGGTCAAGTCCGCCAAGGTGTGCGACCGCCTCTACTCGATGAAGACCCCCTCCGTCGCCGTCCTGGAGGGCTATGTCACCGCCGGCGGCTTCGAGCTCATGATCTCCTGCGACTTCGCCATCGCCGCGGACGACGCCAGGATCGGTGACTTCCACATCCGCCGCTCACTGTTCGGCGGGGCGGGCCCGATCTACCGCGTGCCGCGCATGATCGGCATCCGCAAGACCAAGGAGCTGATGCTCACCGGCAAACTGCTCTCCGGCGTCGAGGCCACCGACTTCGGACTGATCAACAAGTCGGCCCCGGCCGACGAACTGGACGCGACGGTCGAGGACTTCATCGGGGACCTCGTCGACAAGAGCCCGTTCATGATGTGGCTCACCAAGATGACGATCGACCGGAGCCTGGACGCCGACGTCCAGTCGTTGATGGTCATGGAGCACCTCGCCGTGGGGGTGGCGCTCAACTCGGAGGACGCGAAGGAAGGCGTCTCGGCGTTCCTGGAGAAGCGCGAGCCGAAGTGGCAGGGGCGCTGACCCCCATGACCACACCTCCGCGGAGCGGGCCCGCCGGACTGGCGGGTGCCCACTGTCCCCGCTGCTCGGTGTCGCTCTACCCCGCGGACGGCACGTGCCCGCGCTGCGGGGGGCCGGCCGACCCGGCGGCCCTGTCCGGCGCGGGCACCCTGTGGACCTGGACGGTGCAGCGTTACGCGCCCAAGTCACCGCCGTACCAGGTCCCGCCCGGCGGCTTCGAGCCGTTCGCGCTCGGCTACGTCGAGCTGGCCGCAGGGGTACGGGTGGCCGCCGTACTCGACGTCGACGACCTCGACGCGATCCGGATCGGCACACCGATGACGGTGACGGCCGGCGACGGGGTGCCGCGGGCCCGGCCCACGGTCCCCGGCGAGGAGGGCCCATGAGCACCGATGTCCTCATCTGCGGGGCCGGCCGCACCCCCTTCGGCCGGTCGGAGCTGAGCGGCCGGCAACTGGCCGTCGCCGCGGTGAACACCGCGCTGACGGACGCCGGGACCGAATGGTCCCGGGTACGCGCCGCGTTCGGCGGCAGCGACAGCGCCGGCCTCGCCGACACACTCGTCGCCCAACTCGGGCTCACCGGCGTCCCGTTCGTCAATGTCAAGAACGGCTGCGCGACCGGCGGCAGCGCACTGCTCTCCGCGGCGAACGCGATCCGGTCCGGCATGGCCGATGTCGCCCTCGCCGTGGGCTTCGACAAACACCCGCGCGGCGCCTTCGACCCACGGCCCGAGGACTGGGGTCTGGGCGCGGAGTACGGCACCGACGGACTGATGGTGACCACCCAGTTCTTCGGCATGAAGATCCAGCGCTACATGTACGACCACGGGATCACCTCGCGGAGCCTCGCGCTGGTCGCGGAGAAGGCGTACCGCAACGGCGCCCGGACGCCCGGGGCGTGGCGGCGCGAACCGGTGTCCGCCGCCGAGATCCTGGACTCCGCCATGGTCAGCGACCCGCTGACGCGCTTCATGTTCTGCTCCCCGGGAGCGGGCGCGGCAGCCCTCGTGCTCTGCTCGCCCGAGGCGGCCCGCACCATGAACGGCCCCTCGGTCACCTTGCGTTCGGTCGCCCTGCGGACCCGGCGCTTCGGCTCGTTCGAGGTGTTCAGCCCCTCGGTCCCGGTGGGCGAACCGGCCAACGTCAGCCGGGACGCCTCGGCCGCCGCGTTCGAGGAGGCCGGGATCGGCCCGGACGAGGTGGACGTCTGCCAGCTCCAGGACACCGAGAGCGGCGCCGAGATCATGCACATGGCCGAGTGCGGATTCTGCGCGGACGGCGAACAGGAGCGGCTGATCGCCTCCGGCGCCACCGGTACCGGTGGCTCGCTGCCGGTCAACACGGACGGCGGCTGCATCGCCAACGGGGAACCCATCGGCGCCTCAGGGCTGCGCCAGGTCTACGAGATCGTCCAGCAGTTGCGCGGCCGGGCCGGCGCGCGTCAGGTGCCCGGCGGACCCAGGACCGGCTTCACCCATGTGTACGGCGCGCCCGGCGTCAGCGCCTGCACGGTGCTGTCCCGCTGAGCCCCGACCGCTGGTCCCAGGTGGAGGAGGAAGAGATGAGTGACGAACCGTCCCCGGCGGAGTTCCGCGCACAGGCCCGGAGCTGGCTCGGCGCGGTCGCCCGGCCGGTCGCCGCGGACGGCGGATGGGGCAGCGGCTCCGACTCCGTAGCCGTGTTCGAGAACTGGACCGAGCGGCAGGAACACGAACACACCGCCCGGACCCAGGAGTGGGAGCGCCTCCGGCACGACCAGGGCTGGGGCGCGCTCAACTGGCCGCAGGAGTACGGCGGCCGGGGCCTGCCCGGGTACTACGAGCAGCTCTACCGCGCCGAGGAGGCCGCCTTCGAGGTGCCCCGCCGCACCGAGGTCTTCCCGGTGACCCAGCAGCTCGTCGCCCCCGCCGTCGGCGTCTGGGGCACCGGGGAACAGAAGCGGCGCTGGCTGCGGCCTCTGCTCCGGACGGACGAACTGGCCTGTCAGCTCTTCTCGGAGACCGAAGCCGGCTCCGACCTCGCCGCGGTACGGACGAGGGCGGAGCGCGACGGTGAGAACTGGGTGCTCAACGGGCACAAGGTATGGACCTCCGGCGCCCGGGTGGCGACCTGGGGCGTGGCGGTGTGCCGCACCGACCCGGACGTACGCAAACACGCCGGCATCACCGTGTTCCTGGTGCGCATGGACGCCCCCGGCGTGATCGTACGGCCGATCCGTCAGATGACCGGCGGCGCCAGTTTCAACGAGGTCTATCTGGACGACGTGGTCGTGCCCGACACCGACCGGCTCGGACCGGTCGGCGAGGGCTGGCGGGTCACCCTCACCGTGCTGGCCGCCGAACGGCTCGACTCCGGTGGCCTCGGCCTGGACAACGCCGACCGGGCGCTGCGGCTCGCCGCGCGTCCGCCCCGCCCGCTCACCGACGGCGAACGCGTGCACGCCGCGGACCTCCACATCCGCGCCCTGGTCCAGCGGCTCATCGGGCAGCGGGTGACCGCCGCCCTCGTCGCCGGACGCGAGCCCGGCGCGGAAGCCTCGGTCGGCAAGCTGTACGCCACGGGGACCATGCGGCGCACCAGCGACCTGGTGTCGGAACTGCTCGGCCCCCGCCTCGTCGCCGACACGGGGGAGTGGGGCACCTACGCCTGGACGGAACACCTGCTCGGCGCGCCCGGCTACAGCATCGCGGGCGGCACGGACGAGATCCAGCGCAACATCCTCGCCGAGCGCGTCCTCGGCCTGCCCAAGGAGCCCTCGCGATGACCACGGCCCCGCCCCCCACGCTGCTGGCCGCCCGGGTCCGCGACCGGCTCGCCGCCCGTCATCCCGGCGTCCCCTTCGGGGAGTTGAAGGTGCTTCCGGGCGGCCACTCCGGGCTGACGTACTCGGTCCGCGCCGGGGACACGGCGTACGTCGTCAAAGCGGTACCACCCGGCCGGCAACCCGTCGGGCGCAACGATGTGCTGCGGCAGGCACGGGTCCTGCGCGCCCTCGCCGGCGGCCCGGTGCCGGTGCCCGGCGTCGCCGCCGTCGACGATGCGCCACCCGGCTGGTTCGCGATGGACTTCGCCCCCGGCGAGGCCGTCGAACCCGTACTCGACACACCGGAAGTGGCCGCCGGGACGGCGCGGGCGCGGATGCTGGAGATCGCCTCCGTGCTGCGCCGGCTGCACGGCACCGATCTCCGTACGCCGGGACTCGACGCGCCCCGGCCGCTCGACCCGGCCGGTGAACTGGCCAGGTGGAGCCGCACCATGCGGGCCGTACCCGTCGAACTGCGAGCGGGATCGGAGGAGTTGCTGACACTCCTCGCCGACCGGGTGCCGCGCGGCCTGCCACCGGTGCTGCTGCACGGCGACTTCAGGCTCGGCAACGTGCTGTGCGCCGGCGAGCGCGCCGTGGCCGTGGTCGACTGGGAGATCTGGAGCACCGGCGACCCGCGCACCGACCTCGGCTGGTTCCTGCTCTTCGCCGACCACCGCAACTTCCCCGCGCTGGGACGTGCCGTCCCGGGCCTGCCCACCGAGGCCGAACTGCTGACGGCGTACCTCGACGGCAGGCCCGCGCCGCCCGCGGTGGCCTGGTTCCGGGCGCTGGGCCGGATGAAGATGGCCGCGATCATGGGCCACAACCTGCGCAGACACCGCGAGGGCCGGCACCACGATCCGGACCAGGAGCGCCTGCCGCCCACCATCGCCGCGATGATCCGCACGGCCCGCGACCTTCTCGCCTGATCCGCCCGATCCGCTGATCTCGGCCCGATCCGCTGATCCGTCCGGGTCCGCCGAACCGCGTCGGCGATACACACCGCACACGCCATACACACCGCACACCCGCCACACACCGCACAGGGCATGTACGCCGAGCCTGCCGCCGGCGAGGAGGAGCAATCGTGGACTTCGGACTCTCGCCACGGGCGAGTGAACTCCAGGACCGTATGCGGTCCTTCATGGAACAGCACGTCCATCCGGCGGAGGCGGTCTACGACCGGCAGCTCGCCGCCGCGGCCGATCCGCACGCCCTGCCGCCGGTGATGACCGAACTGAAGGAGAAGGCACGGGCCGAGGGCCTGTGGAACCTCTTCCTGGCGCACGGCGACTGGGGCGCCGGACTCACCAACCTCGACTACGCGCCGCTCGCCGAGCTGGCCGGCCGCTCCCTCATCGGCCCCGAGGTGTTCAACTGCTCGGCGCCCGACACCGGGAACATGGAACTGCTCGCGCTGTACGGCACGCCCGAGCAGCAGGACCGCTGGCTGCGGCCGCTGCTGAGCGCCGAGATCCGGTCCTGCTTCGCGATGACCGAACCCGAGGTCGCCAGCTCCGACGCCCGTAACATCCGTACCCGCGTCACCCGCGACGGTGACAGCTACGTCGTCAACGGACGCAAGTGGTACACCTCCGGGATCATGGACCCGGACTGCCGGCTGATCATCCTGATGGGCAGGAGCGACCCGGACGCGCCCGCCTACCGTCAGCAGTCCATGGTGCTCATCCCGCGCGACACCCCGGGCGTCACCGTCCTGCGCGACCTGCCGATGTTCGGCTACACCGACCGCCTCGGCCACGGCGACGTGCTCTTCGAGGACGTCCGCGTCCCCGCTGAGAACATCCTCGGCGGCGAGGGCGAGGGCTTCGCGCTCGCCCAGGGGCGGCTGGGACCGGGACGCATGCACTACGCGATGCGCGCCGTCGGCTTCGCCGAGCGCGCCCTCCACCTGATGTGCGAACGGGCCACCGCCCGGGTCGCCTTCGGCGGCCCGCTGGCCGATCAGGGCGTGGTCCGCGAGTGGATCGCCCGCAGCCGCATCGAGATCGAGCAACTGCGGCTGCTGGTACTCAAGTCGGCCTGGCTGATGGACACCGCAGGAAACGCGGCGGCGCGTACGGAGGTCGCCGCGATCAAGGTGGCGGCGCTGGAGGTCGCGCACCGCGTGGTCGACCGCGCGGTCCAGACGCACGGCGCGGCCGGGGTCAGCGACGACACCGTACTGGCCCGGCTCTACTCCATCACCAGGGCCCTGCGCATCGCCGACGGCCCCGACGAGGTGCATCTGCGGACGATCGCCCGCCGGGAACTCGCCCGCCACCGCGCCACCGGCACGAAGGCGGGCGCGGCATGAGCACACGTACACTCGACGGCCGGGTCGCCGTCATCACCGGCGGCTCCCGCGGCATCGGCCTGGGCATCGCCGCCGCCTACCGGGCGGCCGGCGCCCATGTGGTGATCGCGGCGCGCAAGGCGCCCGGACTCGCCGAGGCCCGCGCGCACCTGCTGCGGGTCGAAGGCGCCGGGGACATCCACACCGTCGTCGCCAACGCGGGCGAACCCGACCAGGCCGAAGCCTGCGTCACGGAGAGTGCCGAGCGCTTCGGCCGCGTCGACATCCTGGTCAACAACGCGGCGACCAACCCATACCACGGCGACCTGCTCGACCTGGACCTGCCGCGGGCCGAGAAGACCGTACGGGTCAACCAGTACGGGATGGTCGCCTGGACCCGCAGCGCCTGGCGGGCGTCGATGGCCGAGCACGGCGGAGCGGTGATCAACATCGCCTCCGTCGGCGGCCTCGTCGTCGACCCGCACATCGGCTACTACAACGCCACCAAGGCGGCCATGCTCCACATGACCCGGCAACTCGCCTACGAACTCGGCCCACGGGCCAGGGTGAACGCCATCGCCCCCGGACTGATCAAGACCGAGCTGGCGCGGGCGGTGTGGGAGGCCCGCGAAAGCATCCTCACCGCCGCGCTGCCGATGCGCCGCCTCGGCACGGTCGAGGACGTCGCGAACGCGGCGCTGTTCCTGGCCTCCGACGCCTCCTCGTGGATGACCGGACAGACGCTGGTGCTCGACGGCGGCGCCACCGTCCTGCCGATCGGGGTGGCCGGATGAGCGCGCCGCGTGCCGCTTGCGAACTCTTCTCGCTCCGGGGCAGGACGGCGATCGTCACCGGCGCCTCCGCCGGGCTCGGCGCACGGTTCGCCACCGTCCTCGCCGAAGCCGGCGCCACGGTGTTCGCCGCCGCCCGCCGCACCGGCCCGCTCCGGGAACTCGCCGGCTCACACCCGCGGATCCACGCCGTCACCTGCGACGTCTCGCTGGCGGCCGACCGTGTCCGACTGGTGGAGACCGCGCTGGCCACCGACGGCCGGATCGATGTCCTCGTCAACAACGCGGCCATGCCCGGCGCGACCCGCGCCGCCGACGAGTCCCCGGACGCCTTCGCCGACGTCCTCGCGGTGAACCTCACCGCGCCCTTCCACCTCGCACGGCTCACCGCCGAAGCCCCCGCGGGGGAGCGCGTCGGCGGGCCGAGCGTCATCAACGTCTCCTCCATCCTCGGCCTGGTCTCCGCCGCCCCCCTCGGCGGCGCGAGCTACGCGGCCTCCAAGGCCGGGCTGATCGGGCTCACCCGCGAACTGGCCGGACAGTGGGGCGGCGCCGGAACCCGCGTCAACGCGTTGGCCCCCGGCTGGTTCCGCACCGAGATGACCGCCGGCCTCTTCGGCGACGAGCGCTCCGCCCGCTGGGTCGCACGCAACACCCTGCTCGGCCGCGGCGGCCACGCCCACGAACTCGACGGCGCGCTGCTCTTCCTCGCCTCGGACGCGTCCTCGTACTGCACCGGGCAGATCCTGACCGTCGACGGCGGATGGACCGCGCGATGAGGGTCTCCACCGACATCCAGGACAACGGCCTCGCCCGCCTGACCCTACGGCGCGGCGAGGCCGGAAACGCCATCGACCTGGCGATGGCACGCGCACTGCTGGACGCCGCGGAAGCGTGCGCCCGTACGACCGTACGGGCCGTGCTGCTCACCGGCGAGGGCCGGTCGTTCTGCGTCGGCGGCGATCTGCGGGAGTTCTCCGCGCTCCCGGCCGAGGCCCTGGAGAACCACCTGACGGCGGTGACCGACGCGCTCCACGGCGCGCTCCGTGTCCTCGCCGCGATCGACGCACCGCTGGTCGCCGCCGTGCAGGGCCCGGTCGCCGGGGCAGGTCTCGGTCTGGCCGCCGCCGCCGACATCACCCTCGCCGCCGACAACGCCACGTTCACCGCCGCCTACACCGGCATCGGCTACGTGCCGGACGCCGGGGTGAGCTGGTCACTGCCCCGCCTCGTCGGGCCCAAGCGCGCCCTGGACCTGCTGCTGACCAACCGCCGGCTCCCGGCTGCCGAGGCGGCGCGGATCGGTCTGGTGACCCGGGTGGTCGACGCGGACCGACTGGCCGCAGAGGCCGAGCGGACGGCCGAGGCCCTGCGCCGCGGGCCCACCACCGCCTTCGGCGCCACCCGCCGCCTCGTCGCCGCCGCCACGACCAGGGACCTCGGCCCGCACCTGGACAGCGAGGCACGGGCGCTCGCCGGGGCGGCCGCCTCCGCGGCGGGCCGCGAGGGCGTCGCCGCCTTCCTCGCCAAGCGCGCACCGGACTTCACGGACACCTCGTACGAGACCTGATCCCGTCCCGCCGCAGGCCCCTGCCGGTACCACCGGCAGGGCCGTCCCCGTACCACCGGCGGGGCCGTCCCCGTACCGAAACCATGGAGAGCACAGTGTCGGAAGCATTCATCGTCGCGGCCGTCCGCACCCCCGTCGGCCGCCGCAAGGGCGCGCTGAGCGACGTCCACCCGGCCGACCTCGGCGCCCATGTGCTGCGCGCCCTGCTGGCCCGCGGTGGCGTCGACCCGGGCGAGGTCGACGACGTGTTCCTCGGCTGCGTCAGCCAGATCGGCGCGCAGAGCGGCAACCTCGCCCGCACCGCCTGGCTCTCCGCGGGCCTGCCCCAGCACGTGCCCGGCACCACCGTCGACCGGCAGTGCGGCTCCTCCCAGCAGGCCGTGCACTTCGCCGCCCAGGCGGTCGGCTCGGGCGCCGCCGACCTGGTGGTCGCCGCAGGGGTCGAGGTGATGAGCCTGGTGCCCCTCGCCAGTCCCGCGTACGTCGGTGAACAGGCCGGCCTCGGTACCCCGTTCGGGGGCGACGGATGGCGCGAGCACTTCGGGTACCAGGAGGTCTCACAGTTCCACGGCGCCGAACTGATCGCCGAGAAGTGGGCCGTCTCCCGTAAGGACATGGAGCGGTTCGCGCTCACCAGCCACCGGCGGGCGCTCGCCGCCCAGGCGCACGGTGTCTTCGACGACGAGATCGTGCCGTCCTTCGGGCTCACCCGGGACGAGGGACCGCGCGTCGACACCACGGCGGAGAAGATGGCGGGTCTGAAGCCCCTCACCGCGGGGGGCCGGCTGACCGCCGCCGTCTCCAGTCAGATCTCCGACGGCGCCGCCGCGCTGCTGATCGCCTCGGAGGAGGCGGTGCGCCGTCATGGCCTGACCCCGCTGGCCCGCGTGCACGCGATGGCCGTGGTCGGCTCGGATCCGATCCGGATGCTGACCGGTCCGATCCCCGCCACCGAGAAGGTCCTGGACCGTGCGGGGCTGTCCCTCGACCGGATCGACCTGGTGGAGATCAACGAGGCGTTCGCCTCCGTCGTCCTCGCCTGGCAGAAGGAGACGGGCGCCGACCCGGAGAAGGTCAACGCCTTCGGCGGCGCGATCGCGCTGGGGCATCCGCTCGGCGCCACGGGCGCGCGGCTGATGACCACGCTCGTCCACCAGCTCCGCAGGACCGGCGGCCGGTACGGGTTGCAGACGATGTGCGAGGGCGGCGGTATGGCCAACGCCACCGTCCTCGAACGCCTGTGAACCGGTTGATTGGCAACTGAGTTCAACTTGGGGCTACTCTCGGGTACTGACACGGTGGGTGACGGTCGGGAGAGGGAGACGATGGCCAGGATGGTTGAACCGGAGGCGGGCCCGCGGTCCAAGCGCGCGGCCATTCTCGAGGCTGCCGTCGACTGCTTCGGCGAGTCCGGATTCGAGGCCACGAAGTGGTCCACCGTCGCCGAGCGCGTGGGCATCGGACAGACCGCGCTCTACCACTACTTCGAGTCCAAGACCCACTGCCTGCTCACCATCATGCGGCTCGAACTCCAGCGCTCCCATGACCGGTTCACCGAGGCCACCGAGGACATCACGGACCCGGTCGAGGCGCTGCGGGCCGCCGTCCGCGCGGCGTACGACGTCTCCGCGCACGAAGTCCTGCAGATGCGCATCCTGCAGAGCCACATGGACCTGCTCTCCGGCTCGCGCGGGTCCAAGCGCGAGGAGGCGGAGCGGGTCGCGGCCCGTCAACTGGTCCAGGTGGTCGAGCGGGACTGGACGAACCTGCTGGTACGGGGCATGTCCCAGGGTGTCTTTCCGCTGCGGGACGCGCAGTTGCTGGGCGCGGGGGTGCTCGGCCTGATCGTCAGCGTTTGGCGGTGGTACCGGCCGTCGGGGCCGACGCCGCTCGCGGAGATCAGCGAGCTGATCGAGGGCTCCTGCGTCCGCATGGTCGCCACCTGAGCCGCGTGAGCCACCTGAGCCGCGTGAGCCACTTGAACGATCCGGCCCACCTGGGCGTTCCGGCCCGCCCGGACGACCTGATGCGCCTGCGCGACCTGACCCGCCCGACCGATCTGCCCACCCGCGCGGCCTGACCCGCCCGACCGATCCGACCACCTGAGCGCCCACCACCGGCCCGCCGGCCGAGATCCGCCGGCGGGCTGTGCCGTTCCCTGCCCCGGACCGTTTCGACCGAGTCCGTCACCGGCCATTGCCAGGGGTGTTTCGGCGGGCTTAAAATCCCCTCACTGAATTGAACTCAACTCAGTTCGAGTCGAGGAGGGGCCATGCGACGACGCGCCGCCCGTGCGCTCACCGCCGTGTTCACCACCCTGCTCGCCCTGACGGCGAGCGCCTGCGGCACCGGAGCCCCCTCGGCGGCCGGCGACGACAAGGTCATCAGGATCGGCGCCTGGTACCCGCTCACGGGCGCCGTCGCCACTTCCGGCATCCCGCAGCGCGCCGGAGCCGACGCGTACTTCAAGATGGTCAACGCCCAGGGCGGGATCAACGGCCGCACGATCGACTGGATCGTCAAGGACAACGCCTTCGACCCGCAGCAGACCGTGCAGATCGCCCGCCGGCTCGTCGACCAGGACGGGGTGGTGGCGATCGTCGCGCCCAACGGCACCGCACAGTCCCAGGCCACCTTCCCCTTCGTACTGGAGCAGTCGAAGGTGCCGGTCTTCGTTCCGCTCGGCGGGGACGCGTCCTGGTTCGAACCGCCCCGGGACGGGCTGTTCGGCCTGCAGACGCTGTACGAGGACCAGGCCGCCGCCCTCGGCGCCTGGGCCGCGCGGGACGGTGCGAAGAAGGTGCTCGTCGTGCACAGCGACCCGGCCGCCTTCGTGAACGTCGCCGAGGTGGTCGGCCCCGCGGCCCGCGGCACCGATCCGTCGACCGTGGTCAAGCGGCTCTCGGTCAAGTTCCAGACCTCCGACTACTCCCCGGTGATCAGCAAGGTCAAGGCGGAGAAGCCCGACGCCGTGGTGCTGATCCTCACCTCGGGCGAGGCCGCCGCCTACCTCAAGGAGGCCAGGCTGCAGCGGCTCGCCACACCCGTGTACGGATACGCGCCCGTGGCGGCACAGTCCACCCTGAGGCTGGCGGGCAAGGCGGCCGAGGGGCTCAGGGCGGTGCAGCTGGTCAAGTCCCCCAACGACCCCGACCCCGCCGTCAAGGAGTTCCGTGACGCGATGGCGAAGTACGAGCCGGGCCGGCCGGCCGACTTCATCAGCCTGTGGGGGTGGGTGGCGGCGAAGGCCTTCGTGGAGATCGCCAGGACCGTCGAAGGGCCGGTCACCTCCGAGGCGCTGACCGCCGCGTTCGAGCGGGCCGAAACGGTCGACACCGGCGTCGGGCCGGTGCTGCACTTCTCCCCGGACCAGCACATGGGCACCCGCGACGTGCTGAAGGTGGTGGTCGAGAACGGCCGCTGGCAGTCGCGGGACGACTTCTTCACCCCGCCCGCCCGCGACTGACCTCCCCACCTGGCCCCTCCCCACCTGCCCCCTCGCCACCGGCTCGCCCCTTCGCCGCCGGGCCCCCGGGCAGGCGGACGACAGTGAAAGGACCTCCATGGCCTCCGTGTTGCGCGCGTATCTGGCCCGCATGGACAGCGATCACCCCGAACGGGCCCTCGAACTCCTCGTACCGGACTTCCGGTTCCTCATCGCCCTGCCGGGACGCGAGGCCAGAGGCACCTCCAGGGACGACTTCGCCGCCTACATAGCGGGCCGCGCCGCCGTCGACCGGGTACATGAAGTCCTCCGGACCGCCGGCGACGGCGATCTGGAGACCGTGTACGGCGTGGTGACCGAGTCGGGGAAGACTCTTGGGTCCTTCCTGTCCGCCGCCGTCGTCACGCCTGACGGGCAACTGGCGCGCTACCAGTCGTTCTTCACCACGACCTTCGACCTCGTCGACCGGCCGGAGTAACCGATGACGAAGGAAACGCGTGCGGACGTCGTCGTACTCGGCGCCGGGCTGGCGGGCCTCTCCGCCGCGGCCACGGCCGCCGCCGCGGGCGCCACGGCCGTCGTGCTGGAGCCCGCCGCGACCGTCGGGGGATCGGCCGCGATCTCCGGCGGCTACGTCTGGGCCGTCGAGAGCGCCGAGCGGCTGCGCGAGGAGGACCCCGGCCGTTTCCAGCGCCACGGCCGTCTCGTGGTGGACGGCTACCGCGACGCCATCGACTGGCTCACCCACTACACACCACCCCTGACCGGCGAGGAGCGGGCACTCGCCGGGCGCGGTCACAAGTTCGACCTGCCGGTCGTGATCGCCCATCTGGTACGGGAGGTCATGGCGGGCGGCGGGCGGGTCGTCGCCGAAGCGCGGACCGAGGACGTGACGCGCACCGGCCACGGCTATCTGACCGTCGCGTCCACCCCGGACGGTGTCCTGCGGATCACCAGCCCCTCGGTGGTGCTGGCCACCGGCGGACGGCAGGCCGATCCGGCGGTACGGGCCTCTCTGGTCGGCGGGGGCTTCGTACCGCCCCTGCGGGGCAACACGTATTCGCGGGGCACCGGGCTGGCCCTCGCCGAGCGGCTCGGCGGGTCCGGCAACACCGCCAACACCGGCTTCTACGGTCACCTCTTCGCCTCCGGCGTCCAGTCGCTCTCCCCGGTCGACCTCATCACCTTCGCCCTCTACCACAGCGGCCTCGGCGTCCTGTTCGACCCGCGGGGACACCGGTTCACCGACGAACGGCGCGGTGACCACAACAACGCCATGGCACTGGCCGCGCACGGCGGCCGGGGCCTGCTGCTGTGGTCGGAGCAGGTGCAGCGGGACGCCGCTCAGGCGCCGTTCGTACCGGGCACCCCGCGGCTGGACCGCTGGGCCTTCACCCGGGACCGCGGCGGCCGGACGACCGTCGCGGAAAACCTCGCGGCACTCCTCCCCGTACTGCGGGAATGGGGGCACGCGGAGCCCCTGCTCGACGACGAGGCGCGGGCCCGCGTCGGCCACGGGCAGGTCTTCGCCGCGGATGTCGTCCCCGCGGTCACCTTCACCTTCGGCGGCGTCGAGGTGGACGGGGAGGGCACCGCCGTGGACGCCTCGGGCCGGCCGATACCGGGTCTGTACGCGGCGGGCGCCGACATGTCCGACGTCCACCACGAGGGATACGGCGGCGGGCTGTGCCAGGCGGTCGTCACCGGCCGCCGCGCGGGCCGGCTGGCCGCGGCCCGCGCACGAGGAGGTACGGCGTCCACCGGCGCCGCCGGTCACCCGCCGACCGACCCAGGACCACTTGGAGGCTGAGATGACCGACGCACCCACCGGTACCACCGGCACGCCCACCGACGCGCTTCCTGGTCCGTCCGCAGGACCGGACTCCTCGGCGCCCTTCCTCACCGCGTGGTTCGAGATCCTCGACAGCGACGAGCCCGCCAGGATCCTCGACCTGATCAGCGACGACTTCGCGCTCTCCATCCTGTTCTCCACCGGCGGCGGCAGCGCCACCGACTTCGCGGGGGACCGCGCCGCACTCGTCGGCTACCTGGAGCAGCGGGAGAAGGGCACCCGTACCCACCACCGGCTCTCCGCGACCACCCTCGGCCAGGACGAACTGTTCCTCGGTGAGGTGCGGCGCGCCGGTGTCCCGGAGGCTGCCTTCGTCGCGGCCGGCCGGGTGAACGGCGAGGGCAGGCTCCAACGGCTGCTGATCGGCCGGTCGTCCGAGATCCGCTTTCCGTGACCCCATAGCAACCGCGTAGGGACCACGTAGGGACCACGCGGAGACCAAGTAGGGAGCACCGACATGTACAACCTCGTCCTGCTGGCAGCCCGGCCCCCCGAGTGGACGCACGAGCGGTTCATCGCCTGGTGGCGTGGCGACCACGCGGAGCTGACCCGTCTCCTGCCGGGGCTGCGCGCCTGGCGGCACACCGACATCGACACGGCCCTGGAGACGCGCTCCGAGGGGTGGGACGGGCTGTCCGTCCTCAGCTTCGATTCCCCGGAGGATCTGCGGAAGGCGCTCGCGAGTCCGGAGTGGGAGCGGGCCGTCGCACAGGTCGGAAACATGAAGGGCCGGCGCATCGCGGTGATGGGCCGCGAGGCGGAGCTGTTCACCGGCTGAGACCGCCGGGCCCACCACACAGCACCGCACAACACAACACAGCACTGCACAACACAGCACAGCACGGCGTTCGGTCCGGAGTTCGGCACAGCGTAGCGAGGAAGCCGGGATGCGACAGGTAGTGCGGGAGTTCCAACTCAGGTCGGAGTCGGCGGACTTCGTCGCCGTCGTCGACGACGCGGGAGAACACGGCGCGCGCCGACTGCTCGCCGAGGCCGCCGAGCTGGCCGCGGCCATGTCGCCGCGCGGGGCGGACGGGGAGGGCGCCACGGTCATGGTGCAGGCCGACAACTCCTGGCGTACCGTCGCCGCCACCCTCGCCGTGGGCCGGAGCGGGGGCGTTCTCGCGGTCGTCAACCGGCACACCACCCGCGCCGAGTTCGCCGCCGCCTGGGAGGACATCCGCCCGGACGTGGTTGTCGCCGAGCCCTCGGCGATGGACGCATGGGCGGTGCCCGAACTGCTGCCGGGCCGCGCGGCGACCGTACTCGACGGCTGGGCCTGCCTGTCCGCGCCGGGGCCACGTGATGTCGCGCGCTGGTCGGGCGGCGTCCTCATCGGGCTCACCTCAGGATCGACCGGGCGGCCCAAGGGCGTCGTACAGTCCGAGGAGGCCCTGCGGTACGCGGGGGAGCACACGATCGGGATCAACGGCCTCGCCCCGGGCGACGCGGTGGCCGCGATCGTGCCGCTGTCGTCGACGGCGGCGTACTGCTTCGGTGTGTACCTGGCCCTGCGACTGGGCGGCCCGCTCGTCCTGACGGCGAAGTGGGACCGGGCCGTCGCGCTGCGCCTCCTCGCCGACCACCGGGTCCGCTGGACCATGTGCGTACCGACCATGGCGCTTCAGATGGGCGCGGAGGCGGCCGGTTCGGGGATCCTCGGGGGTGTCAGGGCGATCACGGTCGGCGGCGGTCCCATGGACCGGGGCGCTCTCGCCCGCGCCGAACGGTCCCTCGGCACGAAGATCCTCCGCGTCTTCGGCATGTCGGAGTGCCTCGGCCACACCTCGCCGAACCCGGACGACCCCGAGGACATCAGGCTCGGCAGGGACGGCCGCCCCTTCCCCGGTACGGACCTGCGCGCGCTCACGCCCGGGGGAGACCGGGCGCGACCGGGGGAATCCGGCCAGGCGCAGGTGCGTGGCCCCTCGCTCTTCCTCGGATACGCCCGTGACGGCCGGGTCGACCCGCCGTCCCTCACACCGGACGGCTACTTCCCCACCGGCGATCTGCTGATGCCCCATGAGGACGGGACGATCAGCGTCATGGGCCGCGAGAAGGACGTCATCATCCGGGGCGGCCGCAACATCGACATCACCGAGATCGAGCGGGCGGTCGCGGCCCACCCACGCGTGTCCAGGGTGTGTGTCGCACCGGTCCCCGACGACGTACTCGGCGAACGGGTCGCGCTGCTCGTCGTCACCGAGGACGGCGGTTCCATCGCCCTGGCGGAGGTGACCGGGCACCTCGACAGCGTCGGGCTCTCCAAGGGTAAGTGGCCCGAATTCGTCTACGGGATAGAGGAGTTGCCCCAGACGAAAGTCGGCAAGCTGGACCGGGCGGGGGCCAGGTCACTGGTCCGGCGGCTGCGAGCCGACACCGCGGGGCCTTCCGGCCCCGCCGACCCCGCCTGAACCGACGCCACACCGGCCGGCCGGTGCCACGCGTACCCGCGCGGTCCGGTCCACAGTGCCACGGAGCGAGGAGAGACATGACGAAGCGGTTCGACCAGGGTCCCTGGGCCCAGGCCGGCGTCCAGACCGTACAGCCAGGGGTGCATCGCGTACCCCTGCCGCTGCCCAACGACGGGCTGCACGCCGTCAACGTCTACCTGCTGGAGGATCCGGCGGACGACGGGGGCGTCGTCATGATCGACGGCGGCTGGGCGATCCCCGAGGCGCGCAAGGCGCTGGAGCAGGCCATGGCGGCCATCGGCCATGACCTGACGGACATCAGCCACATCCTCGTCACCCACGTCCACCGCGACCACTACACCCACGCGGTGGAACTGCGCCGGCTGCTGGGCTCGCGCGTCTACCTGGGCGCGGGCGAACGGCCGGGCCTGGAGATGCTCGACCGGCTGCGCAGCGACCGGCCCGTGGGCTCCCTGGCGACGTTGCGCAGGGCGGGGGCGGCCGAACTGGCCGACCTGGTGGGGGCGATGGACCACGGCGGCTACGATCCGAGCGTATGGGAGCCCCCGGACCGCTGGCTCGGTACGGAGACCCTCCGGTTCGGCGGCCGTGAGCTGCGCGTCGTACCAACTCCCGGACACACCAAGGGACATGTGGTCTACCTGGACGAACAGCGCGGGCTGCTGTTCGCCGGGGACCATGTCCTGCCGCACATCACCCCGTCGATCGGGTTCGAACTGACCGAGCCGGGCGGCAGACCGCTCGCCGACTATCTCGATTCGCTGCGGCTGATGACCCGGTACGCGGACGCCCGGCTGCTGCCCGCCCACGGGCCGGTCTCGGACAGCACCCACACCCGGGTCGCCGAACTGCTGACCCACCACGACGACCGGCTGGCCAGGAGCCTGACGGCACTCGACGACGGAGCTCTCGACGCCCACGCGGTGGCGCGCCGGCTCGGCTGGACGCGCCGACAGGTGCCGTTCGCCGAGCTGAGCGCCTTCAACCAGATGCTCGCCGTCAACGAGACGGCGGCACATCTGGATGTTCTGGTACTGCGCGGCCGGGCCACGGCGGTGTACGCCGACGGGGTCGACCGGTACACACGCGTGCGGTGATCTGGCGCGTGCGAAGGTGTTGACGCCGGGGAGGGCGCCGCGCACCGCGCCCTCCCCGGGTCAGCGCGCCGTCCATCCACCGTCCACGTACAGCTCGGAGCCGGTGACGAAGCTCGCGTCCCGCGAGGCGAGGAACGCCACCGCCCCCGCGACCTCGTCAGGGGTGCCGAGCCGCCCCAGCGGTGTGCCCTCGACCATCGCGGCGTGCCGGGGAGTGCCCCGCCACAGTTCGCGCGAGCGGGGCGTCTCGATGAAACCGGGGTGGATCGAGTTGACCCGGACGCCGCAGGTGCCCCAGTGCAGCGCGGCGTTCTTGGTCATCAGCCGCACCGCGCCCTTCGCGGCGTGGTACGAGAACTGACTGCCGAAGCCGCCGACCGTACCGAAGATCGACGCGACATTGACGACCGAGCCGCCGCCGGAGCGTTCGATGGCGGGCCCGCCGTGCTTCATGCCGAGCCAGACGCCGGTCTGGGTGACGGCGATGACCTGGTCCCAGGACTCCTGTGTCTCGCTCTCGACGGTCCGCATCGTGGCGATGCCCGCGTTGTTGACGAGCGTGGTCAGGCCGCCCAGCTCGGCGACCACCCGCTCGACCGCGCCGCGCCAGGCCTCCTCGTCGCTGACGTCCAGCGCGAGACCGAGCGCGCTCGCACCGCCGGACGTCAGCTCCTCCGCCAGTTCCTCGCAGCGGACGGCGTCCACGTCGGTCACCACCACCGCGGCTCCCTCGGCGGCCAGTCGGCGCACCACGGCGTCCCCGATGCCGCCGGTCGCACCGGTGACCAGGGCGACCTGCCCGGACAGGCGATTGCGCATGGGCTCTCCTTCGGGTTCTGGAACACGTGGCTACTGGCCATTAGCCATCTCAGTGTCGAAGGAGCGCCGCGTCAAGACTTCTGCCTACAATGCACAGGCATTATGAAGAAGACCCAGGCTAACCACTCTTAGCTCCGGAGGTCGTGTGAGAGAGATTCGGGACGGATCCTACGAGCGGCCGCACCGGCCCGCGGAATCCGAGGGCGGCCCTCCGGCCGACCGGCGGACGGCGATCCGGCAGGCCGCTCTGCGGCTGTTCGCCGCCCAGGGATACCGGGCCACCACCATGATCGAGATCGGCGCCGCGGTCGGCGTGCGCGGCCCGAGCCTCTACAAGCACGTGGCTTCGAAGTACGAGCTGCTGGCCGAGATCATGACCGGCACGATGGAGCGGCTGATCGCGGACCACACCGCGGCCGTGGCCGGCGCCGACTCCGTACGGGACCGGCTGCGCCGTGCCGTGGAGGCGCACGTCCGCTACCACGCCCGGCACCGCCTGGAGGCGTTCGTCGGCAACCGCGAGATCGGCAGCCTGGAACCACCGGACCAGGACCGGGTGCTCGGCCGGCGCAGCGACTACGAGCGCCGCTTCCGCGAGCTCATCGAACGGGGCGCCGCCGAGGGCGCCTTCGAGGTGAGGTCCGCCAGGATCGCCTCGTACGCGATCCTCGACATGGGGATCGGCGTGGCCGGCTGGTTCCGCGAGGACGGCGAGTTCTCCGTGGACGACATCGCTTACCGGTACGGTGACATCGCACTGCGGATCGTCGGCGCCCGGGCCGGGGTCTGACGGGCTCAAGTCCGACGGGCCCGGGGCTTGGCGGGGCCCGGAGCCCGGTGGGTGGCCCGGTCTCGGCGCCCGCCCGAAGGGTGTCCCGTGAGATTGGCAACGGCCGCGCCCGCGCGGGGCGTTGCTATCGCGCTGGGAACGGGGCGCCCCAGGATTCCTCCTCGATGAGGAGCCCGTTGGCCACATAGCTGATGGTCCGGTACCAGCCGATCAGTACGAGGAGTTCGAGCAGCTGCGCGTCCTCGTAGTGGACGCGCAGGGCGTCCCACGCGGGCTGCGAAAGCCGGGCCGTGTCATGCAGTTCGTCGACCGCGTCGAGCAGCGCCGCATGGTGCGGCAACCACGTGTCAGTGACGGCCGCACGGGTCTCGGTGGTCGCCCGGAGCTGATCCGTGCTGAGTCCGGCCTGCCGCGCGAGGGTCGCGGCGTGCACGCCCCACTCGTAGGCACAGCCGGTGCGCGCGGTCACGCGGGCGATGACGATCTCGCGGTCGACGGCGGGAAGGAGTCCGTGGCCCAGCAGCCCGGCGCCCAGGGCGAACATGCGAGACGCCAGTTCCGGATTGCGGTGGAGCACGCGGAACAGGGTGAGTGGCTCGTACGGCACATCCGGCGGCATCCATCGGCGGAGCGCCCGGCCGACGGTGGCGGGGTACGGCGGGTTGAGCGGTTCGATGCGCGGCATGCGGCACCTCCTGCTTCGATTTTCGAATCACTATGATGCTTCGAAAGCCGAAGCGCAAGGAGTGGACATGGAAGCCGGAGCACCGCGGCCGGGGGTACCGGTACGAGGGTCCGAGTCGGGTCGTCCGGTCATGGCAGTACTCGATCTGCTCGGGCGGCGCTGGACGATGCGCATCCTGTGGGAGCTGAGCCAAGCGCCGGCAGGCTTCCGTGAACTGCAGCGCCGGTGCGAACGCATGTCCTCCAGCGTGCTGAGCACACGGCTCGACGAACTGACCGGTGCCCGCCTGCTCGCCCTGAGCGAAGACGGCTACCACCTCACCCGGCTCGGGCAGGACCTCGTCGAGGCGCTGAGTCCGCTGAACGCCTGGAGCCGACGATGGGCGAGGGAAACGGGCACCGCCGCGCCAGGAGAACCCAGGCAGAAATGATCACAGCGTGTGTACGGGCGACGGCCCGTGGGCCCCCGCTGCTGGGCCGGCGCCGCCCCCCCAACTCCCCCGGCCGGGCGCGGCTAAGAGAAGTCCGCAGCTCCTTGGCGGCCATTGGCCCGAGGGCGCCCCAAGGATGAGGGTATCT